>JASFFF010000137.1:0-8652 GCA_050124445.1 Desulfosarcina sp. | reverse complement strand
GAAGAAAAGGGGCGCCTGATCAGCCTCGTTCAGTCCGACGATTTTCTGAAGGGCACGCTTGTTTTTCTTTTTGCCGGCAACGTGATTTGTAGAATCGAATTCAAGCACCAGATCGTCGTCACTGGCGGGATCGAAAGAAGGGTCCGGGGCATTGAGGATCCCCACAGCACAGTCGGCGTAGTATTTATTGGCCAATTCCTGTTTCAATGGCGCCTCCACAAAATCATGTCGCCCTTCAATCAGCTCCCGCAAAAAGGTCGGACTGACGGTATTGACAAAGTGGGCCGCAAAAACACCACTGACGAGGAAGTCCACGGGATTGGTTTCTCGTGTTCCCTCGTAGTCATACGCCATGTGCGCATAGTAAAGATGTTGCCAGAAATAGGCCGAATCGATACCACGCTCTTCGATATGGGCGAGCAGAGATTTCATACTGAAAATGTTGTGAATCGTAAAAAGACAGGGAATACCCGCCTGCCTGGCCATGGCCGGAATCAAGGCGGTCATCCAGTCGTTGCAATGGATAAGATCCGGCCGCACGCGGGGAACAATGTTGTTGATGACTTCCCGCTGAAAGGCAAGGGCGATCTTCATGTTTTCGCCCTCGTAATTGGAGTAGACCCGATTCATGTAGAAAAACGCCCTGTCCTCGGCCAGGTGGATCCGATCATCAGGCATTATCCGTCGGATGGTGTTGATGTCCTTTTTTATGACCGGGGGCAGTTGATGATTGAACATGGCGCGGTAATTCGGCAGGGCGACGTGAACGTCGGCGCCCTGGTCGAACAACGCTTTGACCAAAGCGGCGGATACATCAGCCATTCCGCCGGCCTTGGCCTTCAGGTAATTAGCAATATTACCCATATTGTCAGGTAAATAAGTGACTTCCGGGGTCACTATAAGAATGCGCGGGTTGCTTTGGGTAGCGCTCATGTACGCCGACTCCTTTCATTCGTCAAGACTTAATCGCTGGGTTGATCCGGAAGCGGCATGGACGCATGAAAGTCTGCCCGGAACCGTTCGGCATAGCGCTCAATTAACCTATTTACCCGTTGCCATTGACTGGAATGGACGATGAGGCCGGCATGATGGTGTTTGTTCAATCTCCATACAATTATTGCTACCTTTATGATACCCAAGTTGAAGGATCAGTGCTTGTTTGGGTCTGTGTCGAGCCAGCAAATCGGGGCCATTCCCAGCCCGGCCGCACGCTTGTCGGTCATTCCCAGTTCGGTCTTGACCGCCAAGATCGCTCCCATATTGGAGAACCAGCCCCGTCCGGCAGCATCGTTTCTAATTTTGCGGGCCGGATCTTTACTCGTATAGTGGGTGCGGCTCAGCGCCAGGATGCACCGGGCGGCATTGGGCGAGTCAGGCACGGCCGGTGAACCCGCATGAAAAACCAACCGGGTTTCGGAACAAAATCCCGCCAAGGCATCGGGATCGGTCAGCTCTGCATTGATATTGGGCATCACCGGCGTGGCCCAGAACAATTCCTGGGCCAGCATGGGCTCTTCGGAACAATACTTCTCCACCACGGATAGATCGGGGCTGACGAATACCCCTTTGGAGCTCATTCCGTGCAGCGGTTTGATGGCCAACTGCTTCAACCGGCTTGGATTTTTTCTAAACGATTCCAAGAGGCTTGAGGTAATGCGCCGGGTTTGGGGTGCGACACCAACCGCTTCCAACATGCACAAGCTGGTAATGGAGCTTTTGTCGATCAGGTAAAAACCGGCAATATGCTTCGACAGGTCCGGCCAAAGGGCCGGCGTTGCATATATCTGCCGCAGACATTCGATGACTTCGGGTTTTCCTTGGGTGGCCATCTTTTTGAGGTAGGCTTTGAAATCCGCGTCCACCAGTCTGGAGATAACCTTCTCGATTGCCCCCGTTTGCCCCTCCCATCGGTAACACAGCCGATCGCCGTCGAAAAAAACATTCTGGGGATCGAGAATCAAGGGCTCTTGAGAGGGATCGCCTTGGCTGATGAATTTGGCCAACAGGGCCAGATTCTGAAAGCTGGGCTGGTTCCGGGGATCGATCTCCAGGAAAAGAATCCGGTCTCGGTGATGCTCCGATCCGTGGATGTACGTGGCCAAGACTTGCTCGTCCAGTTCTGCATCGGAAAGCGGGCGATGATCCTTGATTGCCCGGGTGAATACGGATGCATCGTATACGCCGGTGTCGCGTGCCGACCGGATGCATTCTCTGAGCCATCCATAGTAGGTATCTACACTCTGGGCCTCGAGTAATTTAGCATAGAGATGGTCGCCGGAGGCCTTAAATTCATCGAAGTCCATGCCCCGCTCGGAGTTGGCGCCGTACACCAGCACATCGAAGGCCAAGTCCGGTTCTACGGTCAGATAATACCGGTGTAGGATATCGGCCATTTCATCGGTAATCCATCCATCCGGCATCCGTTTGATCAGGTAGTCCGGGCCTTCGGCCGCGAGATGCTGGCGAGCCAACGCATACATGACGCGGGCGGTCGCCGAGAGAATCTCGATAAGGTAGGGGGGCATATGCAGGGGAAGGGCCCAGGGCAGATCCCCCGCCCCATAAATGGGCACAAACAGTCCCTTGTCGGCAAGACTCCGGTAGTAACCCGACACCACGGCTGCATTTTTGGCAACATGTTCATTTTTTAGCAGTGCCTGCTGCGTTTGCACAATGCGGGCTCCTTCGTCAAACGTGTTTTCAATCTCCTGCAAGCGCTCAAGGGCCTGATCCAGGCTGGGCAGCTGTGTCCGAGTGTTCATACGCGTCCTCCTTTATGATCTTCGGTCCTTGAATCATTCGTTCTCATCAACCACCTGCTCAACAAAATCCACAAGGATATCGGTGTAGGTGGCGATACTTTCCAGTTCGATCCATTCATTTTCGGAGTGATGCCCGGCACAAACCGGCTTGGAAATGATCACCGGTATTTTGTAGGGGGTAAAAAAGCGGGCATCGGAAGCGCCTTCACTGCGATAAATCGGCATGGGATGGGAGAGGTGGCGCTCGGCGGCCTCTTGAAACAGGCGACTGCACCGCAGTCCCATATCCAGGTAAAAGTTGTCGCCGACGACCGTGGGCTCAAATTCTCCTCTCGGGTTTATGATTTTTCGGACCCGGTCCTTTATCTCCTCCGCCGTTTGGCCTTCAATGAAACGTAAATCAAAGTTCGCTTCGCAGGCATCGGGCACTTTATTGGCCGCATCGCCGGCCACGATTTTTCCTAAATTCAGGGTGTGGGTCCATTGTTCAGAAGAGTCAACAAAAGGAAATTCCTTGCGCAAATCAGCATAGATCGCAACCATCTTATCAATGGCGTTTTCGCCTAACCACGGTCTGGATCCATGGGCGGATCGACCAGAGGTTGTTACCCGGAAGTGAAATACGCCTTTTTCTTCGGCTTCGATCTGAAAATTGTCCCCGCCATCAGGCAGAAAACACACTGCCGGCCTCAGCCCGACCTCATTGAGCAAATGACCAATCCCTTTGTTTCCGCCGATTTCCTCATCGAAGGTAAATGCCAGGAGAATTTTCTGCCTGCCTGACTTGAGGCGGTCCCAGGCATTGAAGAAAACCGGAACGGCAAACTTCATATCGCTGGTGCCCCGCCCGATCATCCTGCCACCTTCAATGAGCGGTTCAAACTGATCATCTTTGGCCTGAACCACATCCAAATGGCACGACAGCATCAGGGCAGGGTTCAGGGCTTCGACATCCAGTCCGGCAAGCAGAGAGGGATATGGATCGGAAGGAATGACTTTGGTTTTCAAACCGCGCTTTTCCGCTTCAGCTTTCAGCAGATCGCGGCAGCGATCGTGTTCGGGCATATTTTCAGGCTCATGGGTGGTTTTCAGACGGATGAGCGCTTTGAACAATTCAAGATAGTGATGGTCCATGATAAGATCCTTTCTGGTGGATGCGTTCCCACTCGATCTGACACCGCACTTGAGTAAGCGAGGGTTACCGGTTTTAATTACGGTGGCAACCAATACCATCAAAACCGCAGGCGGTAACCCTCGTGCTGAATGGTACCAAAACCGCCATCAAACACAAGATCGGATTATAGAACCTGGAGATGATTTGGGCACCGTATCCACCGCCTTCCGGATTTTGGGGCTCTTACGGGACACGTTTACCCCTCCCCGAAAGCCATCGAACAAGGCGTATACGGACCCGTGGCAGTTATATCCGTGCATGGCTGCCGGTGCTACTTGTAACGTTTGATTTCTCCCGACGCTACTCTATCTTGATAGTCTTTAAGATCCTCTCTTAATGATCCCATCAGCATATATAAACCGATCACGTTGAAGATGGACATGGCAAAGATGGCGGCATCCGAGAAGTCGATGACCGGTCCCAAGCTCATGCTGCAACCGATAACGACAAACACGCAGAAAATGATTTTAAAGATCAACTCTGAGGTCTTGCCTTCACCAAACAGATAGGTCCAGCTTTTCAGCCCGTAGTAGGACCAGGAAATCATTGTTGAAAATGCGAATAACAACACAGCAATAGCCAGAACGACGCCGAACCAGGGGAATACGGACTGGAAGGCAGATGAGGTTAAGGCGACACCGGTCAACCCTTCAGTGCCGTAGGCACCGGTGATAACAATGACCAGGGCGGTCATGGTACAGATCACCACTGTATCGATAAACGGCTCAAGTAGAGCGACATATCCTTCGGTGAGGGGTTCGTTGGTTTTTACGGCGGAGTGGGCGATCGCCGCAGAGCCGACACCGGCTTCGTTGGAAAAAGCAGCCCGTTTCAGACCTTGAATCAAAACGCCAACAATGCCTCCGGTGATGGCTGTGGGTGCGAAAGCCCCTTTGATGACAAGGCCGAATGCCCATGGTATTTTACCAATGTTGGCGATCAGGATGATCAGCGCCGTTCCCACATATAAAATGGCCATCAAGGGGACGATCTTCTCCGTTACCCTGGCAATCGATTTGATGCCGCCGATGATCACGGCGCCAACAATGAGGGCCAATATGAGCCCGAACAGCCAACCGGTTTCGGTAAAAATCCCAAAGGTGTTGGCGATCATTTGATGGGCCTGATTGCCCTGGAACATGTTCCCGCCGCCCAGGCAGCCGAAGATACACATGACCGCAAATAGGGCTGCAATCACCTTACCGAACCCGACCTTGCCCTTTTCGGCCAGCCCTTTGCTCAGATAATACATGGGGCCGCCGGAGACCCTGCCGTCGGAAAATTCTTCACGATACTTGACACCCAGGCTGCACTCGGTAAACTTGGCGGCCATCCCGCACAACCCAGCTGCGATCATCCAGAAGGTGGCTCCCGGCCCGCCCAGGCTAACTGCAACCGCGACACCGGCGATATTGCCTAATCCGACGGTGCCGGACAGGGCCGTGGCCAGCGCCTGAAAGTGCGATACTTCACCGGCGTCATCGGGATTCGAATAGACCCCGCGAACCAGATCGATAGAGTGTTTCACGCCTGTGAATTGGATAAAGCCCATGTAGACGGTCAAGACGATCGAGGCGATAATCAGCCAGGCCACGATAAGCGGGAAACTGACACCATTGACGGTTACCGAGTAAAAGATGAAGGACACGAAGGGCCCAAACACATTGCCGAAGAAAGTATTCACGAGTTGATCGATACCGCCCGAGGGTTCCTGAGCAAGCGCAGATAGGGGCATCAACAGGGTTAATGCCAACCCTAAGGTGACACTATATGTAGGTTTTATTTTCATGTTTCCCCTTCTTTCATTAATGGTGTTACTGGTGATAGGTGCCGCTACGGAACGATGGTCACCGGAATGTGAGTGAGCTGGATCAACTTGGCGACCACGCTGCCGAAGATTAACGTTTTGACGCCGCTCTCGCCAATCCGCCCCACCACGATATCCGTTGCAGCATGCTTTTTAGCGATATAAATCAAGGAGTCGGCCACCTGGCCATGATGTACGACACCGGATATTTCTAAGCCTTCAGATTCGAGTGATTCCAGCATCGGTTCCAGCACCCGCTCTCGCACGGTCTGAATCTCCTCTTCGCGGCGTTTGTGACGTGCTTCGTTCTCTTCGGGGGTTTGAAAGGTGTAGGGTGACCATTTGATGACATAGGTCAGAACCAACTTTGCCTTGCTTTTTTTAGCCCAGTTGACGGCATAATCTACGGCACGACGATTTTCCTCGGAGCCATCAATCCCGACTAGTATTGTTTCACTCATTATCGTTCTCTCCTTTTTTTAATGCTCCGTTGATTTATTGTATCTGGCCAAACTCTATGAAAGAACCGAACCTGACATATACGCCCAATTCGATGATCACACCAGACACATCCCCGGCCTTGTCGAATTCGAGGCTGCCGGTAGCACCCTCATAGTTGATCTCTTTGCCTGCCTTGAGCAGCGCCTTGGCTTTTTGCCATTCGCCTGGAAGGATAATCTCGCCCGGGGCAGTTGCCACGGCCCGCAGGGCTTTGGAAAGTCCCTCGCGCTCGGCACTGCCATGCTTCTCTATGGCCAAGGCCAACAGGAAAGCAGCGTCATATGACTGAGCCGCAAAGGTTGCGGTGGGATTAAGATCATCGCCCCAGGCCAGCTTTTTGAAAACACGTGTTGCAGTGGTGTCCGGCACGCCTGGCTTGGTAGCAATCATGCCTCGCAGTTTATCTGCACCGACCGCGCCAATAAGGGTGTTGTTGACCATCCCATCACCACCCACGAATTGATCGAAATCACCGCTTTCCAATGCCTGACGAATAATGGTCTGGCCGGAGCCATTGGCATAGGCAAGGACGACCAGGGTTTCAACCCCTGAAGCAGCCAGTTGACGTATCTCGGCACGATAGTCAGCCTTGCCCTCCTCATGGGGTTCACTGGCGGTGATCTTGCCGCCGGCTGCCGAGAAGGCAGCGGCAAGCGCATCGGCAAAACCTTTGCCGTAGTCATTGTTTACATAAGTAATAGCGATACTTTTGATTCCTTTCGACCTCAACAGCCGGCCCATAACGCTGCCCTGATACAAATCAGATGGTGTCGTACGGAAAACAAGATCATTGTCATTTAAAGATGTAATGGCAGGTGAGGTCGAGGCGGGGGAAACGATTGTGACCCCGGCAGGTATGGCCACATTTTCAGCCACTGATATGGTGGCACTCGAACATAGGGCGCCCACAAGGGCTAAGACCTTTTCGGTGTTAACCAGGCTGTCGGCCGCTTTGGCCGCAGCAGTGGTGTCCGCACACGTCGTATCCGCATTTGGCATGATGATCTTTTCCCCGTCGAGGACACCACCCTGATCATTGACGTGCTTAACGGCGAGCTTGGCGGCTTTATAAATCGCCGGCGTCATGCTTTTTAGCGGCCCGGTGAATCCACCTAGAAAGCCGACTTTCACATCAGCCATCGCAACGTTGGATCCGATGAGTACAATGAAAATTATTGTCACAATCAAAGAACGGTTCATGTAAATTGGCATGGACAACTCCTCCTGTTGATAAAGGTTAATCATTACAACGCACCCACTATCTTGAAGCCAAATATAGTGAGGATTAAACCATCCACCTCTGGTAGTAGACCAAGAATATTTCTATCGTTCAGGCGAGAAATATAAAAAAGACTTTTCTTTTGGATAAGATTCTATGAAAAAGGAGCTAAAGGAATAACGCACGCACGATTAGAAAAGCCTAACTCAAGAGAAATGGAATAGCAAATACCATGTGTTATTTGTTTCCAGGCACCGCAAGAAACGGTTATACAGAAAAATTCTGCAAAGCTGCCGGCCAAACAGTGATCGAACGATGAGACAGCGATGCCGGAATATCCGGCATCGCTGAGTCTACTTAGCATCCCTACAAAAGCGTATCGATGGAAACGTACTCAAGATCGAAAGCCTCAGCAACCGCTTTGTAAGTAATCTCACCGTTGATCACATTGGCTCCTAATTTGATTTCCTCACTCTCCTGCATGGCTTGTTTCCAACCCTTGTTGGCGATTTCAACGGCATAGGGTAGGGTTGCGTTAGTCAAGGCAAGGGTGGAAGTGCGAGCAACGGCTCCCGGCATATTGGCCACGCAGTAGTGAACCACTCCGTCGACTACATAGATGGGATCTCCGTGGGTGGTAGCCTTGGAGGTCTCGAAACAACCGCCCTGGTCGATGGCCACGTCCACCAACACTGAACCCGGCTTCATGGCTTTTAGCATTTCACGCGTGATCAACTTGGGTGCCTTGGCACCGGTAACCAGCACAGCGCCTACCACCACATCGGCGGTTTTGATGAGTTCTCGAAGCGTGGCCGGACTGGAGAACAGATTAAAACAGTTGGCCGGCATCACGTCGCTCAGGTAGCGCAGTCGATCCAGATTCATATCTAGAATGTAGACTTTGGCGCCCAATCCGCAGGCCATCTTGGCGGCGTTGATCCCGACAATACCGCCACCGATGACAACCACATTGCCAGGATCAACCCCTGGCACTCCGCCAAGCAAGACGCCATGACCACCCTGGGCCATTTCAAGATATTTGGCACCCTGTTGGATGGCCATGCGTCCGGCCACTTCGCTCATGGGCGTGAGTAGGGGGAGAGACCCATCAGCTTTTTGGATGGTCTCATAGGCAATGCAAACCCCCTTGCTCTCCATCAGGCCTCGGGTCTGCTGTTCATCGGCAGCC
>JASFFF010000136.1:0-8700 GCA_050124445.1 Desulfosarcina sp. | reverse complement strand
CGGCATTGACGCGTTTCAAATCCAAGCACAGCCCCTTGGACCGGGACGCCCTGTTCGCCGATAATCAGGTTTTACGCGCATTGGACATATTGATCAGCTACGATATTTTCAAAGACCTGAAAAATGGCTAAAAGAAGGCGCGCCAAACCGCGGCCCCGCAAAAAATACAAGCGGGCCACGTTCAGCCCCAAGCTTCAGTTCATGAAGATCGTGGCAGGCCTGACCCTTCTGGTCTGCCTAGTGGTTGCGGCAGGGCTGTTGGCCAACCGATTTCTCATGCGACCCGGGCCACCCGCGGCTACCAAGGGCAAGCCGTATCGAATCACTCAACCCAAAGCCGGTCCGGTTTATCACAGCGTGCCGGACTACGAAGCATTCCGCCACGAGGCCGTACTCCCCCCGGCGCCGATTACCAAGATCAAGCCGGTTACCAATGGCATTCCCGTGGCCATCATCATCGATGACATCGGATACGATCGGAAAATGGCCCACGCGTTTGCGGCGTTGAATGTCCCCTTGACGTTTTCCATACTTCCCATGGGAACCTACAACCACAGTATCATCGACCAGGCCCATAAAAGGAATATCGAAGTCATGCTCCACCAACCCATGGAGCCGGGCAACTATCCCAGTGTCAACCCCGGGCCTGGAGCGCTGCTTGCATCCATGGGGCCTGACGAGCTTATTGCGCAACTTAACGCTAACTTAGACAGCATTCCTGGCGTCAAAGGCGTCAATAACCATATGGGGTCCAAATTAACCGCATCCTCCGATCAGATGCGTCAGGTGTTCACCATCCTGAAAAAGCGCAAGCTTTTTTTCATAGACAGCCGCACCTCGGCCGACACCCTGTGTCGACCGTCGGCAGCGTTGCTGCGCCTGCCATTTGCCGAAAGGGATGTGTTCATCGACCACGAGCAGACCCCTGAATTTGTAAAAAGACAGCTCAACCTGCTTATCAAACGCGCCCGACGGCAGGGCTACGCCATCGGTATCGCCCATCCTTATCCGGTTACCCTCGAGGTGTTGAAAGAGATGCTGCCTGAATTAAAAGATGCGGTTCAGCTTACGCATGCATCGACGGTGGTGGCGTTTCAGCAAGGCTAAGGCGCTAGCGGGAGGGATGCCATGCGGGGTCGCTTTGATACGCCACTGGCTTGATATCACCAAATAGGCCACCAGCGTCAGCCTTCAAATCGCAATTGAAGGACGATGGCTGCCGGAAGGGTTGGGTTCTGCTAAGCAAATTGGATATTATTTGACCCCACGCTGAGCGATTGTCGAGCTTGTTGCAGAACCAAGAAAGCTGGTATTCCGCCATAGTGGCCTATGCGGGATACCGGCTGACATCGGTTATGCGGTAAGATCGGCAATCCCAACGGGTTTCAAATTGTGAAGAGTGGTAAACCGAAATAGCAAAGCATTCATAGTAATTATCGTATCTGTAAAAATTTGAAACGCTCAGTTTGGGTTGACATTTGTTGACGTTATTGTTTTTTCCCGCGCGCGTTGTTAAGGCGTACGGAAATTAAGGATGCGCATGATCAGTGGCATTAGGTACAACTTGAAAGGACTCTGGCTGGGCGTCCGCACGCCACGCTTGCTGTTGCTGGGGGTGTTGCGATTTGCCGTGGTGGCCATTCTCACGGTGGGCCTCTCCGGGCTGATCCTGGCCAAGCATACCGACATTTTGGCCTTGCTGTGGCAGCAGCCGCAAAGCGCCTGGATTGTTTGGATTTGGCACTTGGTTTCCTGGTTATTAATGCTGGTTTTGATGGGCGTTGCGGCAGTGACCGCTTACCTGATGGCCCAAGTCCTCTTCGCTGTTTTGATCATGGATCTGATGTCCCGCATCACCGAACGACTGGTGACCGGCAAGGCGCCCGCATCACCCCATGTGTCCCTCCTGAAGCAGATGGGCTTTTTGATCCGCCAGGAGCTGCCACGCAACATCATACCGGTCATGCTCACGCTGTTGATCATGGTTCTGGGCTGGTTTACGCCCTTGGGCCCGGTGCTGACCATTGCAGGGCCCATGGTAGCGGCCATATTCCTGGCATGGGACAACACCGATCTCATTCCCGCTCGCAACCTCCAGCCGTTTGGCAAACGTTTCAGGTCCTTGACTCGCACATGGCTCTTTCATCTGGGATTCGGGCTTCCTTTTCTCGTGCCGGTGCTGAATTTGGTTTTTCTCAGCTTTGCTCCGGTGGGGGCGACCCTGTATCATCTCGATCGGAAAATAGAAAAAGACGATGATCACTGAAACGTCTGAGAAAAAGAAGGCGTCGGCCGTGCCCCCGGGTGGTGGCATGGACGACATGGACGAACCATAACAATAAATTGAGCCTCTACTCAAATCCCGCAGCGGTAAACCGCTCAAGGAAGGCCCGGTCCACCCGCCATTCACCTTTTTGTTTGATCAGTTGAAGGCCAAGCCGGAACAGGTCCGCCCGCTCTCCGAGGGTATCGATCCAGGCCAATGGATTGTCGCGCAACGGCTCGAGATCCGGTATCAATTGTTCCTTGGTGACAATCAGAAACGGCACCTGCACCCAGGCCTGGTCGACATCGGTTTGAATTTCAACCGCGGGACGGGGATATAGTATTCGAAGAGGACCATAGTGGTTGAAGGTGCGCCACAGGATGGCCTTGATACCCCTGCGGTCCAATTCCATCGGAGATGCCTGGATATCCTCGGTGGTTAGATCGATCATCCCAGCGATGTCGTGCGCCTCGGCCCGTGCCGCACCCGTGGCGATCAGGGTGCGGATCATTTGCTCATCGTCTTGGCTGGAACAGGACGCGTAAAGGGTGACGATCAGCACGGTGGTCGCCATCCACCGCAGGGCCTTTGCCAACCCAATCATCTCTGGCGCGAATGATCGGTGTCGTGTCAATCCGGACGACGCTGTCATTCGAAACTGGCCGGAATCGTAATCCAGGCACCGATCATTAACCCTACCGCCGCAAATGAAAACAGAAAAAAGCTGGTGATCAGCGTCGCCAGATAGACGAGTGCGGCATTGGTTAAAATGACTGTACCGCCGATGACGCCCTCCACAACTGCGATGGCATTGGCTTTAAACGTGCGTGCTTTCAGGCGGCCGACGATACGCAGAACCACGCGCCGGTTGAAAAGCACCCACACGATGGCACCCACAATCAAGCCCAGGGCCAGCAGCAACCATTGATGCGCGGTTATGGACAGCAGTTGGCTGCGCATTTCAATTATATGACGGCTCGAATAGATCATGCTGCACCCCCAAAAACAATTCAACAGAGGCATGACAATGTGGCGGGTCTTTATCTAATTTTATCGTTGTCGCCGGTGGCTTGTCAAAAGGAAAGTCCATGAAGCCATCGAGCATTCATCGCTTCGGCAATCAAAGGAGCCTATTGACACAATCGGCTGTCCGTTGGCCGGCCCCCGGCATCAATCTTCTTGGCGGCAATGGCCACCCATTCATCTTGTTGCATGACCTCGATGACGCGGAGGCCGGTTTGCTTCAATTTGGCCATGACGGTATCCTTTTTGGCGGCAATGATACCCGAACATATAAACACGCCTGTCGGTGCGAGAACCGTATTTATATCCGTCAGCAATTCAACAATTATCTCGGCCAGGATGTTGGCCGCCACCACATCGAATCTGTGCTTCAACCCGTCCACCAAATGGCCGCCAGCAAGGATATAGCGCCTGCTGTCGATGTGGTTGGCACGCAGGTTATTGTCGGCCACGGATAATGCAACGGGATCATTGTCCACTCCACAGAGCACAGCGGCGCCCAGTTTGGCGGCGGCAATCGTCAGAATGCCCGATCCGGTACCCACGTCCAGAAACGTACTGCCGGGAAATAGATGGGCTTCGAGCAGGCGAAGGCACAGGACGGTTGTCGGATGGGTGCCGGTGCCGAAGGCCATGCCTGGATCGATCTCCAGGACGACCTCCCCCGGTTTCGCGCGATACTCCCGCCAGGAGGGTTTGACCACGATGGTGTCGGTGATCTTTTGGGGCCAGAAATATCGTTTCCAGGCCTCGGCCCAATCTTGTTCGTCGAGGCGATCGTAGGTTACCCGGGTGGTGATGCCGGCGTTGCGTTCAAGGCGTCCAAGGGCCGCTTCCAGTGCCATTAAGGTGTCTCTTAAATCGGGTGTGTCCGCAAAATATCCGGTGACGCCGGGGTGTGGCGGCGGATCGGTGGCGTCTTCGCACCAGTCCAATTGAGGATTCCTAATCGCATCGTCAATCACCACCCCGTTAAGGCCCAGCGTGTAGAATACACTGGCAACGAGATCTGCTGCTGACTCCTGGTCCGTGCAGGTGAAGGTGACTTTCGCGGCAATCCATTTCATGGCGGTTTCGTGAGCGGCGCTATCGTTGCCTTGCGTGTTCTGCCCCATCGCTACGGCCCCCTTCAGGCGATCCATCTTGGAGATGGGCAGGCCTTTATCTCAGCCAGCTGGCACAACCGCTGATGCATATCCAGCCGTTTCCAGCAATCGATTTCATGGGGGCGATTGCTCTTGAGGGCGATCCAGGCGGGCCTGGAACCGTTCTTTGGGCGGATTGAAGTAACCGAATGCCAGCGTTGGAAAGCGGCTGGCGATCATCTGCAGCAGTCGGTCCATACCCATCGGCGGACCGATGGAAACAGCGGCGTCCATCTCCTTGAGATAGCGCCTGGGGTCGAAGTTCAAATTGCGCCATTGAATCATGTTGACCGGGTGCTTTTCGAGAAAGACCGACAAGGCCGCAGCCTCTTCGGCACTGTCGGTGAACCCGGGACAGCTGAGATAGTTGATGGCCACATGTGCGCCTCTGGCAACGGCCAGATCAATGCTCTCTGCGACATGTGCAAAGCGGTAGCCCTTGGGACGAAAGTAGGCGTCATAGCACGCCTCGCGCACCGAATTCATGCTCACGCGGATGCTGTCCAGCCCGTCGTCCAGCAGCGCCGTCAACACGCTGGGCAGACTGGCGTTGGTATTCATGTTGATCGTGCCGGCCCGGGTTTGTCGGCGGATGCGTCGAATGGCCGGACCGATCACCTGGGCAGCCATCAACGGATCGCCTTCGCAGCCCTGGCCGAAGCTGACCACCCCGTGCCGCACCTGTTGGATATGCGCCAGGGCAACCTGGGTGATCTCATCGGCCGACGGAGTAAAGGCAATGCGGTGTTGGCTGCTGGTCAATTGCTTTCCAGACTGCAGGGAAATGCAGCCGCGACAGCGCGCATTGCAGAACGACGAGGTGGGCAGGGGCGCCTCGTAGCGACCCAAAAAAAAGTTTTTTGCGGCCGGGCAGCCGTAGGTCAGGGCACAGTTCTCCAGGTGGCGAACCAAGCGGTTGTCCGGCAGCTGCTCCCGCATCTGTTCGACGCCGGATAAAACCCTGTCACGTGCCATGCGCCGCAAGTCCTGGCGGGGTTCCGTATCCACCACGATGGCCGCCGAGCGGAATTCGTTCGAATGCCAGCCCACAGCACCGTAGGCAAAAAGGGGTAATATTCTGGCCCTTGGACGCTCTTTGTAGGCGCATGTACCGGAAAGCACCACCCCAGGCGAATTGAAGGCCGCCACGGGATACAATGCTTCGTTTTCGTTGGTGGGGTTGCGATTCAGCACAAGCAGTCGGCCGGTTTCCACATCCATGAGCACCGGCATTCGGTCGGGCAGAAACATCAATTCGCTGCCGTGGGGCAAGGCGATGGTGTTGTCGGCGGTCAAGGCAAAGCGTCGGTGCCCGTCGGCACCTACGGCAGCGTAGCCTTCCAGGTCAAAGATTTCACCCTTTGCGTTGGCCACCACGGCGGTGAGGTCTTTCGGTTGCCCGGTGGCGTCAGGCGTTGCTTTCCCGGAGTGATGGTGTTTTATCTTCATGATCGTATTGATTGGTCGATCAACGCCGCCACTGTCGCCAATCGCCCGGGACTCATCCCGGCACGACAACCGGCGGCAAGAAGGGTGTCTACCAGCATCGTTCGCAGCAGTCCCCGTCTTCGCAGGTGTTCAGCGGAGGCGGTCGTGGCCCTCGGCACCACGGTGAACGATCCTGGTTGGGCCATCCGGCGAACCAGGTAGAGGTTCTCGGCGATGGGCAATTCGGGAAAGCCGCTTGCCTTGCTGAAATCGCCTCGCCGCATGAACAGGACGTGGTCGCTGCACGGCAGCTTGAACATCTTCGTCCGCCAATGGGTCCAACAGGTGATCCATCGCAGGGTCGGCGTGGTTTGAAATTGGAAGGCGCCGATAATTTGTTGCCGGTCCATCAGGGTTTCGAAGATAGTATGCTCGAAATGGTTGGGCAAGCGGGTATCTGCGGGCACAAACAGCAAGACCGCGCCACGGGTGGCGGCGGCCCCTCTGTTCAACCGGTCGGCGCGAAGCTGGGTGCCGACCACGGTACGGGCGCCATGGGCCTTGGCGATTTCCAGCGTGTCATCTCGACTGCCCCCATCGGAAACGACGATTTCAGTATCTGGGGATGCGCTGGCCGAGATAGTGGCAGCGATATGCCTGGCGTTGTTGAATGTGGGGATAATCACACTTAGGTAGGGACCCGTCCAAAGGGGTGCACGCCGTTTCCCGATAAGATCGTCGGGGGTGTCAAGGTCGGTCAGCGGATCCAGCAACTCGGTTTGCAGACCAGCTCTGCGCGCCAATGCCAGGGTCTTCTCGAGCACCGCTGAGGTGCTCCAGGGGATGCTGTCGAAAATGTCGATTGGCCGGGTCAGGCCCACCAGCCAGTAACCGCCGTCGGTGCTGGGTCCCAGTACCAGATCGCACGCTTTCAACCGGTCGAAGGCCTGAGATAGAATTGCATCCGTGAGATCGGGGATGTCCGTGCCCACCAGCACCACCCGGCGGGCCCCCCGGCGGAAGGCGGTTTGCATGGCGTGCCGCATGCGCCGTCCCAGACCACCTGCGGTCTGGGGTTGATAGCCGATATCCTTGAGGCCCAGCCACCGCTCGATGCGCTGCCGACTGCCGCCGTCGTGGCAGAAGACAACCCAGACGTCGGTTCGGTCGGCTAAGCGGCGGGCGGCGGCCATGGTTCGTTCGGCTAGTCGTTTTTGGAGTGCTGCGGCGCCGGCCGGACCGAGGATGGGGATCAGCCGTGTCTTGACCTGGCCGACCCTGGGGTAGCGACCGAAAATGATGAGTTGGTTTTTAGAATCAGGTGTGGGCACGCGTTGTCAGGGTCGCCGTGGGCTCAAAACCGATTGTTTAAATTTTTGAAAATAATCTAATTTACCATATTGCAACGGGAAAGTACATTCAATCGGCAGCCGGCCGAACAGGGCCATGATCGACAAATAGGGTTGATCTTAAGGACACGTTTAGATATGAGAAGGCACTAAGAGCAAGCCGAAGCTTGCCGACGTCAAACGACCCAACCGATTCACCGACAACCGAGGCCATGAAGGTTTCTGCCCTTGAGGATAGGCAGCTTCATGGCCTTTTTTTGTCTCAGGGAAGCAGCTGTCTACCGAAAACACCCACGCGAGAAAGGAGGAACAGTTGAAAACGAAACCGATTTGCTTCATGGTGGTTTTTCTTTATGCACTTTGTCTGCTGCTCATCGCCCTGCCGCTGTGCGCCCAGGAGACAGCGCCCGCCAGCGAAGACGCTGTCCCCCAGAAGGCCGGCGGGGTCAAGGGCCTTGAGGACAGGCTTAATCGGCTAGAACAGGCCATTGGTCGCGAGGTGCAAAGCGACAAGTGGTACGATCGTATTCAGATCTCGGGACTGATCGAGGTCGAGGCTATTTATTTGGACTTCGTAGATAAGCAGGACCCGACCGCCGACACCAAGGAGAGCGACGTGGAGCTGGCCACCGTGGAACTGGTGGTGGATGCCAAAATCGCCAAACACGTGGACGGCCACGTCATGTTTAAGTATGAAGCAGATGAGGTGTTCGTGGACGAGGGCTTCGTCACCCTGGTCGGGACGGAAACGTTCCCGGCCTATCTGATCGCCGGGCGCCAGTACGTACCTTTCGGTTACTACGAGAGCTTTTTTGTCACCGATCCCACCACCCTGGTCCTTGGTGAGACCAACCAGGACGCCGCCGTGGCCGGCTACCGCTTCGGCGGCGAGATGTTTGATATCGCCGTGGGGGCCTTCAACGGCGAGATCGACAAGGCCGGCGACGATGACGTCATCGACAGCTTCGTGGCCGCATTAACCGCCAGTTTCATGGACGGCAAACTCATGGCCGGTGCCTCCTACACCTCCAACCTGGCCTCTTCGGATACCTTTTCTGTGGTCATCGAGGACAACGGGACCACCGAACTGACCGATTTGGTTGGCGGCTGGAGTGCCTTCGTGACCGTCGACTTTCTCGAGCGCTTCCAGTTGATCGGTGAATACGTGGGCGCCCTGGACGATTTTGAAGCCGGTGAAATCTTCGACCCGGCACTGGATAAAAAGCGCAAGCCGACCGCCTGGAATGTGGAGTTTGGTGCCTTGATCCTTGAGGACCTGGGGCTGTCCGTGCGCTACGGCGGTTCCGACGACGGGGGCGATTTTCTGCCCGAAAAACAGTATGGCGCCGTGGTGAACTGGGGCATTTGGCAATGCAACCTGGCCCTGGAATACCTGCACGATGAGTTCGACGACACCGACCTGGCCGTGGACCAGGAGGCTGATACCTTTACCGTCCAGCTGGCCGTGGAATTCTAGGCCAATCCGCCA
>JASFFF010000135.1:0-8701 GCA_050124445.1 Desulfosarcina sp. | reverse complement strand
TCATTTGCTTCATATGATCGCTCTCGGCCAAAGGTGAGAATTTGTCTTCAAAACGATCGTATCACACTGCAACCAATTTCTCTACTGATTGCACGGAAGGACAGCAAAACCACAGGACGGCCGACCTACAAACCAAATCCGTGAGCAGCGTAGATGCCATTTACAACAATCTGAAAAGGCCCGTTTCTTAGCGCGTTAGGGGCGTGGATGCAGACAACCCAATAGGCGCATTGACCATTTGAAAGGCCGTTGAAGGCAGCATCAACGCAAAGAAAGGTGCCCTATCATCCTTGAAGCCGGTACCTTCAGTCAGTCGTGGCCCGTCTGCGATCCGGATTGACCCGCCGGTCTTTGCGATAGCTAAGGCTGACCACCACACCCTCACGAACGCTCTTGCGACGATCCACGCGATTGCGGCGTTTTTCGACAAACTTGGCTTTCTTGGTCGGAACCCGTACCGTCCGTTTTTTCTGTTCTTCGTTTCTGACTAGGGAACTGCCAATCGTAACGATATCCATGGCTGAACCTCCTTATCTGTACTATCGGCAATGCCTACTGCCACTTTAGTAGAATTGTCGATGTCAATGGGTAACCCGCCGCCATGTTGGCCTTGTTGGACGAAACAGAAAGCCAGTGAATCACGGGCGGGTTATGCCGCGCTTTCGCGACGATCACCCAAAAGCAATAAACCACAGATTTTAGGTAAGCCAAGGCTTAATCGAACAGGGCGCCAACGCTCTCACCGGTGTGGATACGCCGGATGGCTTCGGCAAACAGAGGTGCGATAGAGAGGGTGTGAATCTTCTGCATCTGTTTCTTCTGGGACAGCCGCACCGTATCGGTTACGGCCACCGATTGAATGGGGCTGTCCATCAGACGGCTGATGGCCGGGCCGCACAACACGCCATGGGTGGCACCGACGTGAATGCTTTTCACACCGGCCGCGGCAAGGGTCTTCGCCGATGCAGCCAGGGTACCCCCCGTGGCAATCTCATCCTCGAATACAATGGCATCCCGCCCTCGCACCTCGCCCACGACCAGTCCCTGAACCACTTCACTATCGGCCACTCGCCGCTTGTCGATAATGGCCAGGGGAAGATGGATGCGACTGGCAAAACGACCGGCCCGTTTGGCGCCGCCGGCATCTGTGGCCACCACCACCGCGTTGGACAACTCAAGCCGATCGGAAAAGTAATCTACGAAATAGGGAATGGCGGTGAGATGATCCACTGGAATGCTGAAAAACCCATGTACCGCATCCGAGTGCAGATCCATAGTGAGCACGCGGTTGGCGCCGGCAGTTTCAATCAGGTCGGCCATCAGTCGAGCAGTGATAGAGATGCGCGGAGCGTCCTTCTTGTCGGAACGGGCGTAGGAATAATAGGGAATTACTGCCGTGATACGCTTGGCCGACGCACTGCGCAGGGCATCCAGTATGATGAACAGCTCGAGAATGGTGTCTCCCACGGGAGTGGCAAAGGGTTGAACCACGAACACATCCTTTTCCCTGACATTTTCCTTGATCTGAACAAACAGATTGTCGTTGGAAAACCGCGATATCACCAATCGACTGAGATCGATGCCTAAAGACCGGCAGATCGATGCAGCCAATTGTGGATTGGCGTTGCCGGAAAAGATTTTAAGATCGGTTTTCATGATGGTGCATCTCCGTTGCAGTGATGGTCCACGGCGGCTGAATTTCTTTTTCCATCAGCGGGTTTTAACCGGTCCGACCCCGACCAGGTAGAGCAGGGCCTCATCGGCTTCTAGGTCAAGCAGGTCGGCTGCTTCACGGTCATAGATGGCCCCGATACCACAAGCCCCCCAACCCAAAGCGGTGGCTGCCAGATAGGCCTGCTGGCCCAACCGTCCGGCTTCAAGCATGGCATAGCGGTAGCCCCTGGCACCCCAATCCCGATCCAAAGCCGCCAAATTAACGGTGAAAAGCAGGTGCAGGCCGGCGTGCTTGAGCCACATCTGATCCAAACAGGCCGACGCCATGGGTTCGATGAGCCGACCGTCCAAAAGGCGTCCCAAGCGCCAATTCCCTGGGTCCAGCCGATAGAAACCGGGAGCAATTGGCATATGCTGACCGGCCAGCAATCCGGCTGACAGCACCGGTGGGGTGGTAACAGGTATGCCCGACGAACCATCCATGGCGGCCAGCAGCAGATCCAACAAGGCCATGAAGCTGAGCCGGGACACAGTTTCTGGGACAAAATTGCGCCGCGACCGACGCTGCGCCAGCACACGCAGATAATCCGCAGGCTCCGGATGGTCCGGTGTATCCACATTGATCCAGTCCACCGGCAGCTGGTTGCCCACAGGCTGCACCGGAATTGAATCAACGGATCGGGTGCCGACCGGATGACCGGACCGGTGGATCGCCAGGATCTCCGCATACGCGACTTCGCGATCCGATACGATCGAGGCGCGACGAATGTCATCGGCAAGGGGTAAGCAGGCGTCGGCCGCGCCTGCAGCCTGCTTTGGACTGTGATCGACAGGCAGATGCACGCTGACCAGGCACCCTTCACGATCGGGATCCAAGCCCAGCAGGGTTGCCGTTTGGTGATCATCGAAGTCAAAATGAATGCGATGGTCACGGTTCAAGGCACCCAGCGCCAGCCGCAAGTTCTCTAAAAGATGACCGGCATCCAGCAGCACATATCGATATGCCCGGCTGCGGTATTTCCAGGCGCTGCGGAAATAGATTCCGGTGATGAAAAACGTGGCTGCAATGCCGTATTCCGCGGGGGGCATTTCGGGCGGCGCATCCCCACGCAGGGTGTTGAGGCAAAAATCGAACAGATCGAAATGGTAAACGCCTGGCGCCAACCCGTCGACATGGTAGGCGGCCAGGTAGAGCTCAAAGGGATACAGGGCCCCCGCCGAGGCAACGCTGCGGTAGTAAAACGGTTGACCGGCATGCACGCTTCGGGCGGTCACGGCATGGGTCAATTGCAGCGCCATGGTAATTTCCCGCAGGTCCGGTGGTCCGGAGCGACAGGGATCGGTTGGCCGATCTTTGACCAGGTTGAAATAATCGATCTGCGGCGTCTCGATGCGGCGATCCAGCGGCACGCGGGGTAGGTTGGGATAACGTTTGGCAGGCAGCGGCTGATGCGTCCAGTCCAGGCTGTGCGGTGTCAACGCGTGGCGGCGGTAACTGGTGGCCCGGTGGTAATCGGCAGCGGATAGTGTCGGTTGGCTCATGACGGTCCCACCAGGTCGGTCAGCGCCGCGTCGATATCGGGAAACCGGAAGGCGAACCCGTCGGTCGTCAGTCGATCGGGGCGAACGTGCTGACTGGCAAGCAGTACGTCGGCCATTTCACCCATCATCATCCGTAATGCCAGGCCAGGCGCGGCAAGGATGGCGGGGCGTCCCAGCACCCGTCCCAGCGACCTGGCAAAATCCTTTTGACGCACCGCCCCTGGTGCGCTGAAGTTGTAAGGCCCCCGCGCATGCTCGTTTTCAAGCAGGAACAGAATCGCAGCCAGCAAATCGGCCATGTGAATCCAGGGAAACCATTGGCGCCCATTGCCCAGCGGACCGCCGGCAAACATACGAAAGGCCGGCAGCATCTGGGCCAGAGCGCCGCCACCCGATCCCAGTATCACGCCAAAACGCATAATGGCGACCCGGACCCCCGCTTGCTGGGCATGCCTGGCGGCGTTTTCCCAGTCCACGGCAAGTCGGGCCAGAAAATCATCACCCGGCGCCGAACGTTCGTCAAGCACCTCATCCCCCCGACTGCCGTAATAACCCACCGCAGACGTGCTGAGCAGAATTTTTTCGTTGCCGTCCATCACGCTGACCACCTGGCGCGTGGTCTGTAAACGGCTGTCGACAATCTCCTGCTTGTAGGCATTGGTCCAGCGCTTGGATATGGTGCGGCCGGCCAGATTGACCACGGCATCGGCCGAACTGACAGCCGTCTGCCAGGCACCCGCTTGGGTCGTATCAGCGGCAATCCAGGTAAAATGCGGGTGATGCTGCAACGGATGATGGGGTGAGGTTCCCAGTCCGGTCACTGCATGACCGGCATCCAGCAACTGGTAACTCAACGCTTTACCCACGAATCCTGATGCACCCGTGACGACGATTTTCATGGCTGTCTCCTCAAGGTTTATTGGAAGCCCGATACCGGCTACAATCCTATTAGGGATGATGCGGCCCGTGCAAGATCGCATCTCGCCAGGCGACCGAATGCCCTGCGTGTCTAAACCCCCAACTGAGCGTTAGCGGCCTAAAAACCGCCATAAATACCGTTCGATCTCCTGCCTGGGCAACGCACCGGCAGCTGTATCGACGAGCTTCCCGTCTCTGAAAAACAAGAGCATCGGCAGACTCATGACGCTGTATCGACTGGCGGTACCCGGATTCTGATCGACATTGAGCTTGGCAACCTTCAAGCGTCCAACATGGGCTCTGGCCAAATCATCCAGCACGGGGGCCATGGCTCCGCATGGCGCACACCAGGCAGCCCAACAGTCCAACAGCACCGGCAGCGGCGAGGCAATCACCTCGTCGGCAAAGGTTCGATCGGTTACGATAACCGGCCGGTTGGGCGTCGCAATGGGGGGAAAGGGGTTTTTACAACGTCCACATCGAGGCCCGTCTTTCAGTCGTTCAACTGGAATCCGATTGCGGGTGCCGCAATTGCGACACCGTATCAATACCGTATCATTTACCATCGCCTCTCCTTATCCGTCAAAGCGACCATCGCCAAGGCGGCAGCGATCATACCCGCGGCGATCGGTTCATTCATGTGTCGGTTGCGTTTCATCTGCAAACTGGGTGCCTTCACCGGGAAACACCCACCGCTGATGCCTGGGGGTGTCTTTTTCGACCGCCGGCCATTTGCCCGGCTGGGCATCGGGCCCTTCCAAGGTGATTGTACCCGCATGCCGATCAAGCATCTGCGGGCGCCGCCGTAAATCCACGCCGACCACCGGCGAACTAAATTCAATGGGGATGGCATTGGGGTCAAAGGTGTAGATGGAGTGGATGAAACCGTGGTCGATCACCTCCGATACCCAGAATTCAGCAGCTTCCAATCGATCCTTCAGGACCCACAGATCATCATCGCTGGAGACGCCGAATGACAGATGATCGAATAAAAACGGTCCTGCAACCGGTACCCCATGATCCTTTTGCGGCGGATTCGTCACCTGGGGCCATTCAAAAAATGCAATCATGTCGGCGTCGGATATTTCGAAAAAGTAGTGCCGGTATCCTTTGCCGCCCAGGCCGCCAATCAGGCGCATCCCCAATAGATCCCGCCAAAATCGGACGGTTCGATCCATGTCGCCGGTAACCATGGCCAAATGATTGATTCCGGTATATGAAGGCATCATCGTTCCTTTGCTGTGCCACCGTTGCTTTCAGGAATCACCACTGGTCGTCAGCCGCCGGCCCGGCCATCGTCGCACGGACCGTCATCGCTTTTGCCTCGAGAATGTTCGGCGGTAAAGCTGGCCGTGCAGGCCTGTAAGACGTCTTCATTGGTCAGGCAGGCCAACGCCGGTTCATAATCCGGCTCATTGGAAATCTCCGCCACCAGTTGCGAATAGGCCACCCTGCCTTTCCCATCGATTATCATCACCGCACGGGCCATCAAGCCGGCAAGGGGCCCATCGGTGATGCGAACGCCGTAGGCCTCGCCAAATTCAGGACTGCGGAACGTGGATGCAGAGATCACATGATCCAGTCCTTCGGCACCGCAGAATCGCGCATGGGCAAAGGGCAGGTCTGCGGAGATACAAATCACGACAGCGTTGTCGGTGTTGCCGATTTCGGTGTTGAATTTTCTTACCGACATGGCGCATATCGGTGTATCAATGCTGGGGAATATATTGAGAACGACCGTCTTGCCGGCATAGTCCTTCAGTGAAACATCGGAGAGATCATTGCCGGTCAGGGTAAAATCCGGGGCGACGGCACCCGGCTGAGGAAGATCACCGGATAGCTTCACAGGCGATCCTTTGAATGCAGTTTGTGCCATAACATCCTCCTATGGTTGTTGGGGGTAATTTTTCGATGGGGCGGTTTTAGTTAAACAACTTGCCAAGCCAAGGCAGTCATTTTCATTTTTATCCAATGGCACTGATATTGCTTTAACATGACCAAGATAACGCAATTTTTCAAAACTTCAAACCACCGGGAGGCAAAAGATGGGTCACAAACGCTACCAAATAAAATCTGCCTGTCCCCAATGCGGGTGCAGCTTCGCGCAGGTACTGTCCAAAGAAGAGCTCAAAAAGCGCTATGGAGACGCACCCAACATCGAACTGGAATGCGGCGAGTGCATGCTCCAGTTTGAAACCGACCGCAAAAGTGCATGCCCTGAGTGGGACGATGAATGCCGCCTGAACGAAAGCAAGACCTGAGTGCCCAGCGTTGGGGCCTGATTTGCAGTTGACAGCAAGATGCGAAAATGGGCATGTTGCAGTGGCAGCCATACCCTTTTTCGTCAACCCATCAGCCGGGAAAGAAAGGCCGATTAAAGAATGAGTTACGATTTTAACGCGGATGATGTATTCGACATGGCAGAACAGATCGAAAGAAATGGTGCTGTTTTTTATAGGCAGGCGGCAGCCGATGTGACCGACCCGGACGCCAAGAATTTTCTCACGGATTTGGCGGCCATGGAGGACAGTCATGAGGAGACCTTTTCCGCCATGAGAAAAAATCTCGCAGAGGGAGAAAAAGCACCCACCGTATTTGATCCGCAGGGTGAAGCCGCAACCTATCTCAAGGCACTGGCGGATACCCGCGTCTTCTTCGAAAAAGAGATTGACACCACCTCTATGCAGGCCATACTGAAGGCCGCTATCCTGGCTGAAAAGGATTCTATCGTCTTTTATCTGGGGATGAAGGATATGGTTCCGGACAATCTCGGCCAGGCCCGCCTGGACGAGATCATCAGGGAAGAAATGTCTCACATCAAATTGCTCAGCCGGCGCCTGGTTGCCACCAAATAGGACCGAACACCGATTCACGAGTCAACAACCACCCGCGCAAGCGGGTGGCCCTAATTTCCGACCACTGGCCGCAAAGGCAAAAGCGCGTCAGGGTTTTATTGGTTGCAAGGGATCAGGTGCTAAATGTGGCGTGCGGCAAGGAACGCATGCGCGCCACCTTGGCGTTGCATCAGGCCGTCGCGGTGCCCGGGCCGATCGAAGATGGATGCGTCGCCGACCAATGCGGCAGCAAACTGGGATCCAAAGACCAACGAGGAGGTATTGCCATGAAAACCGATTGGTTGCAGCTGACAGTGATTCTGGCGATATCGATCCTGCCCGCGTGGGTGTCGGCCGGCAAGGTTCCGGTGGTAGGCGATCAGCTGGTTGCCATGCATCTGGATGCGCCCGCGTCGCTTGACCACCGCAGCTATCTGGGGCTCTCCGCCGAGGCTCGATTCTCGCCCATAGACATTTCCGGCAGCCTGCTCATCATCGAAATCTTTAGTATGTATTGCCCTCACTGCCAGCGGGAGGCACCGGCGGTCAATCGATTGTATCAGGCCATCCAAGCCTCTCAGTCGTTGAGAAATCGGGTTAAAATGATCGGTATCGGGGTCGGCAATTCCACCTTCGAAGTTGACCATTTTCGCAAGCATTACCAGATTGGCTTCCCTCTTTTCCCGGATGAAGACTTTGTCATTCACCAGGCGTTGGGTGAAGTCCGCACCCCATTTTTCATTGTAGCCGCCATCGGTTCGAAAGACGCAGGCAAAGTACTGTGGACCGGATCGGGCAACATGGATCCGTTGGAAACCTTCATCTCGCGCCTGAACAACCTCTTAGCGGACCGGTGATTCATGATGAACCGCTTAAAAACGCCCGTGTGTGTCTTGGCGGCAGCGCTCTTCTTCACGGTTGCTAATTTAGAAGGGCCGGGTCTGGCTCAGCAAAATCCTGCTCAAACCATGATCTATGATCCGGGACAACTCAAACCGGTGGACAGCCAGCTGAAGGTCCGAACCGGGGGACCGGCACCGCTCTTTTCCCTGCCGTCTCTTTCGGGTGATGTGATATCCCTGCAACAATACCGTGGAAAACGCAATGTGGTCATCTCATTCGTTCCCGCAGCCTGGACGCCGGTCTGTTCAGATCAGTGGCCCGGATACAATATCGCCAAAGGTATATTCGAGCAGCACGATGCCGTTTTGCTGGGAATTACGGTCGACAACCTGCCCACCTTATACGCATGGACCCAACAGATGGGCGGGCTCTGGTTTCCCGTGCTTTCCGACTTTTGGCCACACGGAAAAGTGGCGCAGCAGTTTGGTGTGCTGCGCTCCGATGGAACCACCGAACGGGCGCTGTTCATTATCGATAAAAGGGGCATCATTCGTTTCATTTCGGTCTCTGATATCAACCGGCGCCCCGACCTGAAGCAGCTTGCGGATGCATTGAAAGCCATTCACCCCCCGTCCAAGTAATGCGTCCCATCGCTCCTGTCTTACGAGACACCTGTGTCTCACAATAGACATAAGTCCCGTGTGGCCGGCCACAAGTATGGCAAGCACCGGCCCGCCAGATGCACTTGGGCTGAAGATTGAATAATCGCAGCTGCCTTGGGAATGATCACGTCGTGGAAATGGAAGGGATGGGGTGCAAAAACGCTAGCGCCTCAATCGGATGATTTACGATACCATTTGGCACGTATCTTGATTCATATTAAGGTCGAC
>JASFFF010000134.1:0-8720 GCA_050124445.1 Desulfosarcina sp. | reverse complement strand
TCAGCCATTTTATCCATTGGTTGCTCCATTTTATTGTCCATGCTCCTGACCTGCTGGTAGCCCAGCAAAACGGTAGCCAGGATCAATGATGCCAAAATTGTATATTTCATTGCACACCTCCAGTGGGCCTGTCCGTTGTTGCAAATGGTTGAACAGACAATAATGCACCCGTTTAAAGGCTGCATTAAACTAAAGTAAAGATTGGGTAAAGATTTTCAAGGGACGGGGGACCGAACCAATCATCGTCAACGGTGTATGACATCGAAATTAATTTGTAAAAAGCGGCCCAGCTGCCACTCGGACTGTCAACCGTCGATGGCGGCCCGTTTGGGTAGCCCGAGATGGGAAAATTGGCAATCGACGGTGACGGTTGATCAAATTTGGTGTTGCACCTATAATACGCGCATTTAGATTGATAACCCCCCTTACTTCACTAAAGGCTGTATCAAGATTTCTCAGTGTACATTTGCTGAAAGGATGATCCCGCATGATAAGTCGGCAACAATTTGTATTCATTTGTATTATTTCGATACTACCCTTGGTCGGTGTCTCCCACGCAGCCTTGGCTAAGACCACTCCCAATCGGCTTTCCCTGGCCATCAGCGGCGGGGCGAGCAAGGGCGCCTACGAAGCCGGGTTGACCTGGGGAATTGTGGAGGTCATCCGTCAGGTGCGTGAAATGCCGGAGGGGCCAATTGGCGGCGATCTGCGGCCTGTTGACCTATCCAGCATCGCCGGTACGTCCGCCGGGGGAATCAACACCCTGCTGGCAGCCATGGTGTGGGCGGTCAAGCCGGAAAGCGAGGGCGGTTTTGTCAATCATATCGGTGACAACATTTTTCGGGATGTGTGGCTGTCCCCGGATGTCAATAGGTTGCTGCCGCCCCAACCGGACTCTCCCCTGTATTTGCCTGACGATGCCCTGCTGTCGCGCAAGGATCTGGTTGCTGTGGCCCGCCAGCTGCGCGAAAAATGGAAGCAACCGGGGGTGTTCCGCAGCGGCGTTCGCTTGCCCATGGGGGTATCCGTAACCCGTGTAGAACCGGATTCGATGAACCTCAGTGGCGTTACCGTATTAAATCAGCGTTTTTTCATCCCCTTCGAGATGCAGACCCAGGCGGACGGCAGTGCCGCATTCAGCTTTTCCACGGACGACTTTCCAACCCTGGTCGATCCGGCCATGATTCTCATGCCCTGGAAGGCTGACGCCCAGCCCTTTTCGATTACCGCCCAGCAGGTCGAGGAGGCCCTGTTGACCACCAGTGCCTTTCCCGGCGGCTTTGGGCGCAAGCGCCTGCAATACTGCCGGGAAATGTCCCTTTCCACCGAGAACGATACTGCCGAAGGGGCTGATGCGAAAAAGGACGATACAGACGCAGACGAACTGATCTGCCCCGAGGGCTATGCGCTGGCGGAAGCCGAGTTTGCTGACGGCGGTCTGTTCGACAACCTGCCGCTGGGGCTCTCACGCCTGCTGGCCGAATCCAGCCGAGGGCAGGATGAGTCCCATCTGCCGGTACGCTACATTTACATCGATCCGGACCGGCAACGCTACCCGACTCCCGCATCGACAGTCAAGCGGGCCTGCGATGGGGACAATCCGCCCGCGGCCTGTCGACAGATGACCTTCGACATCGCTTCGGAATGGGTCGTGCTGGGCGGAGCCATCGGCACCGCTCGCAAGTATGAGCTCTACCGCGAGTTGACCAGCGACAACTGGCGTTTGAATCTAAGCCAGTTGAGCCACGAAATGGCGTACATGTTGGAAGCCAACCATCCGGACAGGCGCTGTGATGCCGTGTTGCCTTTCTTTGAGGGGCAGCTACCCTGCAGCGAGCGCCTGCGTTATGCCGGCCGGCTGTTGGAAATGACTCGCGGCTACCATTTTGTCCCCATCATTGACCCCTTGTCTGCCGAGGCGCTGATGCAGGCCGGCATCGCCGAGAACTGCCGCCCTTCTCCAGCCAAAGATTGGCTGGGAAGTTCGATCGAATGTAAGCTCGATGATCGACGGTTGCGCAAGCGGCTCGCCGACGAGCTGGCTGGCCTGGTTGCCCAAGTCGCGCCCGACGACGAGAACTTGAGAAATGATATACAGAAATCGGCCCTGTCCATCGATTCGGATCGACGCATCTTCGTGACCAGTCGCGGCGGGCCGATCACCGGTACGCTGCTCAGCGACTTTGGCGCCTTTTTGGATTACAAGTTTCGCGAGTACGATTATTTTGCCGGTATTTACGATGCCGTGATTGTCGCGACCAATGAAGATTGCTCACGGTTTTATCCCGCGTCGACAAACGACACCGAGATGCAAGCCTGCCGCGACCGGCTCAGTGAGCAGTTGTACCGATCCATCGGCGTGGCCGAGCATCCCAAAGGCAAATATCTATTCGCCTTGATGGCCAAACAGGAATTCGGCAACGACGGCGGGCTGCGCTACGCCTACGACCCCATGCCGCCGGAGGATCGTGATATTAGAATCATTTTTGATGGCTTGAACAAATCCGCCCAGGCGGGCAATAGAAGCCACGACAGTTCGAAAGAACTGATATCCATCGAACGTGAATTCTTCGAACATCTCAAAGCCGAGGGCTTTGCGCCCACGCCATCAGCGGATGGCGGAGCATCCCTGCTGACCGTGATTATGGATGATCCGGAGTACTGGGCCCACGAACTGGTCAACCGAGCCACCAGCCGATTGGTTCAGCTGGAAAAAGAAGCAGGGGCCATCTATGCGGCCCGGGAGCCCGATCCGCAACTGCAGGAAACGGCTAGTACCGGCCTCATGGGTGCCGGCGCACTGGCCATGCGGACCGTTGCCTACCATTACCCCCGCTTCACCTTTAGCCCGTCGACAGCGCCGGATGACTGGTTCTGGCGCAATCTGATTCCTTACGAAACGGCCTTCGACACGGTGGAAGGGGATATTCAATTTTTCTGGCAGCCCACCTGGAATTTCAAGCGTGTCAACGTCGGCCTGCGCATGGGTCTGGGCTTCACCGGCGGATTGATTTCCGGTGCCGATGAAGATCGTGAGAACTATGGCACCCTGGGATTGGACCTGACGCGAATCGAAAAAACGGCCTTTTTTTCAGGCTGGGGGATCACGCCGGCCGTGTATCACAACTGGAACAAACCGCAGGTCGGCGACCAGACGACATTTGGAGCGGACGTGCACGTCAATTTGCTGGCCAATCGGCTGCGCATCAGCCTGGGCGCGCGCGATGTCATCAACGATGCGGAGGACACGGTTTTCCTGACACTCGGTGTCACGGATCTGCCCGGTATCATTTACTGGCTAAGTCGATAATTCGGCCATCAGTGTGGCATTGATGTCATTTTCGCCAATGGTTAAGTATGATTTGTGGCCGGCATACGAATTCTCTATCGGTTGAGGAAACCCAGAATGTTTCCGATGCCATCACGGAAAGCGAGACTGGTCTTGGGTGGCAGCATCTCTCTTAATTTATTCGGTGGGATCACGGAGGTGCCGATCAGGGTCCCACGCTTCCAGCAGGCGGGATTGAAGGCATAAACCGGGCCGTTTTCAGGCGAGTTTAGCCAGATGTAATCCGTTGTCGTTTGCGTATTCATCGAGTAAGGGTATAACCTCTTGATTTCAGCGTATTGGGCTGCGGTCAATACGACCTCGTCCTTTAATCGACATTCAGGACGGTTTTCAATCTGCGCCCGCCAATGCGCGAATTGTTCCTGTTTGAGAACCGGAGGTGCAAAGGCCAGTTCCCCATTGTCGTCGCGGTAGGCGATATGATCGGATCGAAAATAGGTATAATCCGGATTCCCGTCATTGTTGATATCCAGGACGGCTTTGAAGGGATCGTCCGGATGGGGGCATTCGACGATATTGTAAAAAGCTTGCTCATCTCCGGAGCTCAACGGGCTGTAGGGAAAGCCCTCAACGCGATCTCCTTCCTGGTCCAATGCACTGTAAACACGGGCATTCGTCGCCAGGCTCAGCAGATTGACGTTTTTGATTTGGCCCTTGTATGTGGTGTCGGGATTGCCGTAGGGCAATAATACCGGCACATCGAATCGACCCAAGGTTTCGATATACACCAATTTTAGGGCGTCGTTGCGCAATTTGGCCGAATTGACGTCGATTTTCTCGAGCCATTCAACGGAAGGAAAACCCCCAAAGGCAATATCGCTGAGCAGATGCCGCAGGGCCTTACGATAATAGAGGATATTTCCACTGTCGATGGCGGGCCGGCCTGGCAAAAGGGTGCTGATCTGCCCATAGGTGTAATTGGATCCCGGCACGGATGACACGACGGCATCCACGCATTCTCCCGCGATGAGATCGCGGATGACCTGTTTCAACCCCTTGCTGAGGGCCGTATTCATGACAATAAGCTCAATATCGTCTCTGCCGGTCCTGAGGATTTTGACCAGCATTTCGCCATGGGAAGTCAGCACCTCTGGCACCAAATCGACGCCCTGCTCGAAATTGTCAATCATATAGACACGGTACTTCCGATCGTCGGGGCATCGACGGTCCTCCTGAAAGGTTTGAAGGTCCTCCGAGGTAATTATTTGCCGGATTTTTTTCTCGAGATGGAACGCTTGCGCGGCGTCTGTTGAAAAGTTGCCCGGAAACAGAAGAACAAAGAGTAGGACGATCAAACTGCGTTTCAGAAGGTCATGGCAGTGAATAATGCGGTCGGTCATTTCCTTAAGAACACAGGCTCGTAGAAGGTGTATGGACGGGAAGTCGCCATGCCGGCCCACTAAATAGGATCATTGTTGATACCAACTACTTGTTCGGTATGCCCACACCCCTTTTGGTGGCCTTCTCCTTTCGTTGTCATTACAACTGTTGTCGGCCTAACACTATTTTAACTTTAATAAAAAAGGGTGAGCGTCGGGCGGCTTGGCGGGGACTTTGGTCCCCTTGATTGATTGTCAATCGTATTTAGGGCATAATCAAATTCGAAACGAGCTAAAGCATGTCAAGCCCAAAACGAATCGATTAACCCGAAAACAGGAGGGAGCTCATGAGACGGTATTCAATTGCCATCTTGGTGGCCCTTTCGATCGTCCTGCCGAATGTGGTCAATGCCGCATCCATATCGAATAGGGACAGCGAGGTTCACCAAGTCAAAGGGCGCAAGTCAGGTGAAAATTGGGTTTATATTGATATCAATCCCAATGGCACCAAATACTTTAACTGTCGCCACGGATGTGAGCTCGTGTTGGTAAAAACGGGCTCATCTGTTCAGTTGGATACGGATGAGGACGTCGTCATCAGACATGGCGAGCTGTCCGTAAAATAGAATTTATTAAATTAGAAAATCAGTTGTCCTGACCTATATTTGAATTGGCAAGACTCGAAATCGAGTCGGGTCTATACTCGACAAAATGATATCACAACCTTTCAGAATTCCTCCGAACCGTTGATCCGATGGAGAAAGTGCAGCTGCACATTGTTCCGATTTTGCCCACATGCGAATTTCGAATCGGCAACTTGGTCACAATGTGATTGCAGATCAATTTTGAAGGGATAATCGAATATCCGGTATGGCAAGGTCGATCAAGTTGGAATATCTAAGAACAGGTCTTGGGATAAACTCTGCGACCCCTCAACCAATTAAATATAAGGTTAATTTCTTTGGGCGGTCGATGGCAGTAATTTCTATTCCCACGTTTTTTGACCGAATTCTTTTGACGGCACCTTTTACATTGATCTCAGTGTAATTTATGTCGTCCAGTCTAAAACCAGCAAGGATCTTATCCCCAACAATGAATCCGGGCATGTCATTGATGGAAAACTGAAGGCCTGTACGCGAGATGTCAAGAACCTTGATCAATCGTTTTTTGGTGAGGTTAGAATCATTTGGATAATAACACATCCCCAACAAACTCACGCTTTTCCTAAAATCGCGCCGTCGCTCAACTAAAACGCGAAACACGCTGCCACATTTACATTTGCACTTAACACGAATTGCGGTTTGAGCATGAATGACTTTGCTAAGTCCCCTTGTTACACCGGTGCCACAGTCATTACAGAGAAAGGTCGCTTCATTCTTCTCATTGAGGAACACACGATCTGTGTCTCCGTTAGTATCCAGCATGGGGGTGCTGTCATCCCTAATTTTGGTTTCTAATTTTTCAACCATTTATCTGACCTAAATAGTGTTAAATCGTTTAAGTATCAAAAATCATTATTGGTTAATTTGCTAAGCATTTACCCGTCCCATCAGACTTCGGCATTTGCCCGCTCCTGAAGATAATGCCCAACGCTATACAATAAGCCCAAATCACAAGTATTCAAAATACTCATGCTTTGGACTTGATAGTGCTTTTTGGAACTTAACCGAGGTCAGCTAAGTACCTATTTAGCGATCGCTTAATGCTCTTTTGCGTGGGCTATACAGTCTGTTTTTGGTGTACGGTCGCTCTGTCGTCCCGCGGGTCATATAACACCATAACAAACAGGTGAACGATCCCAAATATCAATCCAAGCACCATGAAAGAGACCACAAACAAGGCCAAGAAAGCCGCCAGACCCGCGATTAGTATAGCAGCAATGAGATCGATCATGAGTTGTCCTCTTTCTGATGGCCGATAGGCCAACCAACGACGAATAATGCAGCATGGCGTTGGCAATTTTTCTGCCAAATCATTCGCTTCAGGGATTAATCGCTGTCATTATATTAATTTTTGGCGAAGGTATTAAAAATCATTCGATCGTACTGCAATTAACTTGCCAAAGTTCCACAGTGCTTCGAGGGCAATCCATAACAGCTTAATATTGGTAGGATAAAGAGTGAGAGAAAGAATAGTCGGGGGTACATGGGGTGTGAAAATACGGGCAAAAATAGTAACTGGACCCCGGTATAAATACCAATGCGGTATCTTAGTTTTTTCACAATTTCACCCTTGGGCGAGCCGAAGGCTTCCATGGCTACTTTTCAACATGGCCAGCACCCGCTCATAAGCCTCGCCCTCGAACGCATCAAGGGCTCGCCAATGACTAAAAAGGTTTTCCGAGGTGAACGGAAAGCCTTCGACTTCACCGCCATGTTCGTTTAGATCGATGTCGGGATAGCCCGTCGCTGCCTCCCTCAACCTGCTTGCCGCCGCGTGCCGGTTAACGTGGCGGTTTCTCACGAACCGCCAATGGTATCCATTTCATGCTCGTTCGATCGTCCCGGATCCAATGTCTCGTTAACGAATAGTCGTTCTCCTGCTTATCTGTTTCTTGAAAGGCCGGGTCGTGAGCCAGGACTTTATACCCGCTTTCCAGAAGCGCGTTGACCGCTGATGGACAGACATCGTCCAGTACATTGGTAACCAGCGCGATTTTGTTGTTATTAAAAGTCTCCAATGCGTGTTTATTCCGCTATGCGCTACGAAGCCTTGGGGGCATGATGAATACTCGGCGCAATCCCTCTTTGAGTGAAATCGCTCCCTCTGGGCAAAACCGTGAGCAAACCCCGCATCCAAGGCAAGCGCTTTCATCCCGCTGCGCCACCCCCTTGTCATTCAGGGCGATGGCATCGGTTGGGCACCAGGCCACACAAGTTTCGCAACCCGTGCAGGAATCATGATCGATCAAGGAAAGATGATAGGTCGAGTTGATCAGCGGGAGGGTACCGCTTCGCCAAAGCTTCAGGGTATCGCAACAATCCTTGCAGCAGTTACAGATGCTTGTTTCCTGCTTCGATTCTCTGGATCCCGGGTGAAAGGCCTTATGGATCAGGCCGGCGTTCTCGGCCTCCTGCATGATTTCCAGGGCTTCTTCTCGGCTTATTTTTTTGGCGAATCCCTGGGCGATTGTATGGCGGGCGGACTTGCCGAATGTAAAGCAGTTAAGTGTGGGAGCGTCGCTGCTGCACGGTTCTTCCAAAAGACTCCGCCGCTGGCGACAAAAACAATATCCAACGGCGATGTCGTCAAATTTGTTGATGATCTCTTCAACAGATTGGCTCGGAAGAACGAATTCCTCGGTAGCCTCTATGGTCTTATCGATCGGTATGATCTGGATTGGTTTACCATCTTCTGTTGTCCTGGCTGGTACGGTTCGGTCAATGGCGGGAGAACGATCAAAAAGTGGCGAAAGCGCATCATAGTTGTCCTGAACCTGACCCCGGAGCTCTTCCAACAGCTTCTCGAACAACTGGGCCAAGTTTCTCTCCTCATCACTTCCGGTGAGTTCAACCATGAATTTGTATTCCATCACCCCAACCAACATGAGTGGCAACAGTCTGTAGACCATCACCCCTGTGGAACTGGGCTGATTGAAAATAAGCCCTCTCTTTGCAAGACTGTCTGCCATTGCCGCAACGCTTTCTTTTGGAAACCCGCTTGATTCAACAAGTTGATCCAGCGTTTGAGAGGGCTTTTCACGAAATGCATACACCAGATCGAGTTCATCTTCATTATCTCCCACTATGGCTGCGACAATGGCGATAGCCGTGTCGCTTACCGAAAATTGGACCATTCCCTGCTTACATATGACACCAGTTGCTCTTGTTAGCCTGGCCTGCCTGGTAATTTGTGTCATGGATCACCCCTTATGCTATATATTCAAGGTCGGATTTTGGACAAACATGGCGTGATTTTTTATTTATACTGTTCCAACCGATCGAGGATGCGTGTCATCGCCGCGCTGCTGATCCCTAGCTTTTGTCCCAAGGAACGTGACAAGATCCGATTTTGGGGATAGGCAAAGGATCCTAACTATTCTCAAGATTGGG
>JASFFF010000133.1:0-8736 GCA_050124445.1 Desulfosarcina sp. | reverse complement strand
CGGCGAACGGCGCTACCGTTTCACACCTTTACCTGTTTTTCAAGGGCCAGTTTGGTGAATCTCCTTGACACCGGTTCAGCCCATTGCTATTTGTTGTCCTGTTTATGGCAACACTTTTATTGATACATTCTAACCCCTTTTTATAAATACTGTTTTTTAACATCTCTCGATCTTATCGACCCGCTGTACAGGGGGTATCCACATGGAACAGGTCCGTCCTCGCATCAGTTGCCTGACCCCTGACCAGTGTACCCGTGTTCATGACCATTCGCTGAAAATTCTGGCTGATACCGGCATACGGGTGGATTCAACGGCGGCCAGAACCAGATTCGTTGACTCGGGCTGCCGGTGTCTGACAGACAATCGTGTCCTTATCCCATCCGACCGGATACAATGGGCCATCGACCCGCGAACCGCCGATGACGACATGAAGGAGGAGGCATGAAGCAAATTCTGATCCTGGGGGCCGGATTGGTGGCCCGCCCTGCCGTACGCTACCTGCTTGATAAAAAGGGGCTGAAGGTGCTTCTGGCCGACCAGGCGATAGATAAAGCCAAATCGATCATCGCTGGACACGTGAATGGCCGCGCCATCGCTCTGGATGTCGACAATCAAGCCCTGTTGGCCCGGCAGGTATCGGCGGCGGACATCGTCATCAGCCTGCTTCCGTGGTCCCTGCACCCGGTGATTGCCCGCCTTTGCCTGGACCACGGCAAACACCTGGTGACGGCCTCCTATGTCAAGGAAGAGATGCAGGCCTTGGACACCCAGGCCAAAGATAAGGGACTGATCTTTCTAAACGAGGTGGGTGTGGATCCGGGCCTGGACCATATGTCGGCCATGCAGATTATCGACACCGTCCATCACCACGGTGGACGAATCGATAGTTTCTTCTCTTATTGCGGCGGCCTGCCGGCCCTGAAAAGCAATAACAACCCGCTGGGCTATAAATTCTCCTGGAGCCCCGAAGGCGCCATGCTGGCAGCCACCAACAATGGACGATACATGGAACGCGGCCGGGTGATAGAGGTTCCCGGCGACGAACTATTTCAGCACTACTGGCTAAAAAGCGTACCCGGCGCAGGTGTCTTCGAAGCCTACGTCAATCGCGATGCCCTGCCCTACCGAGACATTTACGGAATTCAGCATGTTTCCGGCATGTACCGCGGAACGCTAAGAAATATCGGCTATTGCGAAACCTGGGACTTCATCAAACAACTGGGACTGCTCAATCGCCAGATGAAGTTCGACTTCGACGAAGTGTCGCCCAGAGAAGTATTGGCCACCATCGTCAATTGCAAGGATTCGGACCTTCGCGCAGGTGTGGCGGCCTACTTGAAGATTCCGGAGTATAGCCTGACACTCAAAAAGCTGGAATGGCTGGGACTGCTCTCCGACCGCAAACTGAGAATCGGCACGGCATCGGTCTTCGAGATGTTCGCACATACACTCAAGCGCCGCCTGGTGTATGAAGAGGGCGAGATGGACCTGTTGGTGATGCATCACGAATTCGAAGCCATTTATCCCGGCCAGCCCCGTCAACGCATTCAGTCGACGCTCATCGACTATGGCATTCCCGGGGGAGACAGTTCCATGTCACGAACCGTGGGGTACCCAGTGGGCATCGCCGCCGGTCTGCTTGCCGAAGGCAGGCTCTGTCTGAAAGGCGTGCTGCGACCGGTGCATGCCGACATTTACCAACCCATCTTGTCCGAATGCCATCGGCTTGGCATCCGATTCAAGGAACGGCAATCCGACCTGGATGCCGATGAACGCAGTTATTGGGGAGATTAGCACCGATGAAGCATTTACTCATCCGGGCCGAGGATAAAAATCGTTGGGAGCGTCGCGCACCAATCGTACCGGCCGACCTGGCCGAGATTATCGAGGTAAGCGGCACCCGGGCGTTTGTGGAGAATTCCGACAAACGATTTTTCAAGGAAACCCTCTACAAGGCCGCCGGCGCCCAGATCTGCAGGGGGATGGATGATGGGGATGTCATCATTGGGGTGAAGGAAATACCCGTTGACAAAATTCTGGACAACAGAACCTATCTCTTTTTCTCCCACACCATAAAAGGGCAGAAAGAAAACATGCCCCTGCTAAAACGCATCATCGACAGCGGGTCCACCCTCATTGACTACGAAAAGATCACCGATAACCAGGGTCGGCGCCTGATCTATTTTGGTCCGTATGCCGGGGATGCCGGCGCCATCGACATTCTCTCACTCATGGGAGAACATTGGGCCGACAAGGGCATCGACACCCCTTTGGCCGCGGTCCGACGGGCGCACCAATATGCGTCGCTGGAGGCGGCCCGCAACCATTTGACCGACATCGGCCGCCGTATCCGGAAAATCGGCTTTCCGCCGACGCTGTGCCCGTTCACCATCGCTATCTTGGGTTACGGCAATGTATCCAGCGGTGCCCAGCAGATATTCGATTGCCTACCCACCCAGCGCCTGGCAGTCGATGCGGTCAGGTCTTTCGTTACACAAGGTGGCGGTGATCCCCACACCATTTATATTACCGTTTTTAAAGAGCGCGACCTGGTCAAACCGGTATCTGCAGATGCCTCTTTTGACCTGCAGGCCTATTTCGATCATCCAGAACGCTATGAAAGCCGTTTCGAACAATTTCTGCCCTGCTTCAACCTGCTGGTCAACGCCGTTTATTGGGACAAGCGCTATCCCCGATTCGTGACCTGGCAGGGATTGAAGCGCCTGGCCGCCACTTCGCCACCACTCAAGCTCAGTGGCATTGCCGACATCACCTGCGACACCGGCGGTTCGATTGAGTGCAACGTCAAGACCACCGACAGCGACATGCCGGCCTACCGGGTCGATCCGGTTGCAGGAACCACCAGCGACGGCCATTTGGGGGACGGCATCGTCCTGTTGGCCGTGGACAACCTGCCTTGCGAACTGCCCAACGACGCATCGACCTTTTTCAGCAATCAGCTTAAACCGTTCATTGCCGATCTATTGCGGGCGGATTACGCCAGCTCGCTGGACGAATCCGGCCTGCCCCCTGAAATCAAAAAGGCGGTCATCGTCTACAATGGGTCCTTGACCAAGGAATTTACCTATCTTGAAAACCATCTCACGTAGATGCGATTGAGACACACATTCGAACCAGAGGAAAATGGACCATGAAACCAACAGTGCCTGCCGAAAGGCAACCCGCTTCCGGCCTGAGAGTCGAGATCCTGAGCAACAGCGAACTGGACGAGATCCATCGCGGCACCCTGGCGGTGCTCGAAGAAACCGGCGTCTATGTCGAAGATGAGGCGGCCTTGAATCGGTTCGAGAGCGGCGGTGCCCGGGTGGACCGCAAAGGCGGCATTGTCCGGATTCCACCCGAGCTTGTTGAAGAGGCCGTCCAATCGGCGCCATCCAGCGTGGTACTGGCAGGCAGAGACCCCATGCATGATCTGCTGCTCACAGGCAGCCGGGTGCATTTCACCAATTTCAGCGAAGGGGTCAAGATCAATGATATCGACAGCGGTGAAAACCGGACACCGGTCAAACAGGACCTGATCGACACCGCCCGGATAATCGACTATCTCGATGAGGTTGATTTCTGTGAAAAGGCCCTGGGCGCCCATGATGTCGATCAAAACGTCGTGCCCCTGCACAACGCCGAAGCCTATTTGACGCATACGACCAAGCATTGTGCCTTCGGCCCCGGCAATGGTCGGCTGCTGGAAAAAATTCTAGAGATGGCCGCGGTCATCGTCGGCGGCATGAAAAAGCTCAGGCAGCGCCCCATCGTCTCGTTCACCACCTGCCCAGTCAGTCCATTGAAATTGATTGCAGATTGCTGCGAAATCATCATGGCCTCGGCCCGCAATAACGTGGTCTGCAACATCCTCTCCATGGCCATGGCCGGCGGCACGGCCCCGGTAACCCTGGCCGGCGCCCTGGTAACCCACAATGCCGAAGTCCTCAGCGGCATCACCTTGAGCCAGCTGACCCGCAAGGGGGCGCCGGTGATCTACGGCAGTTCGACCACGGCCATGGATCTGAAGATGGCCGCGGCCACGGTGGGCACGCCGGAGTGCGCGCTGATCAGTGGGGCGGTGGCACGGCTGGCCCGCTACTATGCGCTGCCCAGCTACGTTGCCGGTGGATAGGGCGATTCGAAACTGTCCGATACCCAGACGGGCCACGAGAAGACGCTTACCGGACTGTTGCCCGCATTGGCAGGCGCCAATATGATCTACGGTCTGGGGATGCTGGAAAGCGGCATCACCTTCGATTACGGCCAGCTGGTACTGGATTGCGAATTCGCCCGCATGATCAACTTCATCCTGCAGGGCATCCCGGTCAATCATGAGACACTCGCCGTGGACGCGATCAAGGAGATCGGTCCCGGCCGCGATTTTCTCATGCACCCCACAACCCTCAAAGGCATGCGCGATCAATCCAGAGTAGAGATGATCGACCGCCGCATGCGCGGCGCGTGGCAAGCAGCGGGTGCCGCCAGTGCCTATGACCGGGCCTTGGAAAAAGCACGCTGGATCCTGGCCAACCATCGGCCGCAGCCGCTACCCGCCGCCGTGTTGAAGCGAATCAAAACGATTGTCGAAGAAACCGAAGTCGAAATGAGAACAGAGAATGGAGAAAAACCATGAATACGGATCTGCAATTGCCCCAACATGCCCAGGTGGTCATTATTGGCGGCGGTATCATCGGGTGCGCCATTGCCTATCACCTGGGCCACATGGGTTGTAAGAATGTCGTTCTCTTAGAAAGAGATAAATTAACTTCAGGGACGACCTGGCACGCCGCCGGCCTGATGGTGACCTTTGGATCCCTGTCGGAGACGTCGACGCAGATGCGTATTTACGGTCGTGATCTCTACAGCCGGCTGGAGGCGGAAACCGGATTGTCTACCGGATTCACCCCGATCGGATTCATCGAAGCTGCCGGCGACAGGGACCGTCTGGAGGAGTATCGCCGGGTAGCCGCATTCAACCGATATTGCGGGATTGACGTTCATGAAATTTCACCCCGGGAGATCAAAAACCTGTTCCCCTTGGCCCGGGTGGACGACTTGCTGGCCGGTTTTTATGTCGAGGAAGACGGCCGGGTAAACCCGGTCGATGCGACCTTGGCCCTGGCCAAAGGGGCACGCAATCAAGGCGTACAGATCATCCAAGGTGTGGCGGCCACCGGGATATTCAAAAAAAACGGCCGGGTTGCCGGCGTTCACACCAGTCATGGGGATCTGGGTGCAGAAGTTGTCGTCAATTGCGCCGGCATGTGGGCCCGCCAGCTTGGCGAGGTTTCCGGGGTCAATATCCCCAATCAGGCGGCCGAGCATTACTACCTGATAACGGAAGAGATGGAAGGCATGCCGCCGAATATGCCGGTGCTCGAGGACCCGTCTCACTTTGGCTATTATCGCGAGGAGGTCGGCGGCCTCATGGTGGGCCTGTTCGAACCCGTTTGCGCCCCCTGGAAAGTCAAAGGCATCCCGGAAGACTTCTCGTTCGGTGAAATCGAGCCGGACTGGGACCGCATGGGACCGTTTGTCGAAAAAGCCATCTCGCGGGTGCCGGTCATCAAGGAGTTGGGCATCAAGACCTTTTTCTGCGGGCCGGAGAGCTTTACGGCAGACCTTCAACCCATTGTGGGGGAAGCCCCGGAAGTGAAGAACTACTTCGTTGCCGCCGGACTGAACTCCGTCGGCATTATCCTGGGACCGGGCTTGGGTCGCGCCATGGCCCACTGGATTATCAATGGCACGCCGGATGTGGACATCACCGGGTTTACCATCAGCCGGCTGCATACCTATCAAAACAACCCCGACTACCGCCGTCACCGTACGGTCGAATCGCTGGGCATGGTTTATCAGTGCCACTATCCCTACCAGTCGATGCAAACGGCCAGGGGTGCCAAAAAATCTCCCTTCTACGACCGCTTGAAAGATCAAGGCGCCTACTTCAGGGACGTAAGCGGCTGGGAGAGTGCCGACTGGTATGCCCCGCCGGGCCACGAAGCCAAAATTGACCAGCACGCCTGGGGCAAAGAAAGCTGGTTCGCCTTCTGGGAAGCCGAACACCATGCGGCCCGCAAGGATGTCGTTCTCATGGACATGTCGTTCATGCCCAAATTCGTGGTCCAGGGTCGTGACGCAGGCGAGGTTCTCGACACCGTTTCCGCCAACGCGGTAAATCTTGCAACCAACCGGATCACCTACACCCCCTGGCTAAATGAAGACGGTAAACTCGAAATCGACCTTACGGTGACCAAGCTTGAAGAAGAGACGTTCCTGATCGTGGTCACCGACACCATGCACCGCCATGCCCTGAACTGGTTGAAACGGCATATCCCAGATGGTGCCCATGTAGTTGTCACGGATATGACTTCGGCCTACGCCCAGCTTACCATTCAAGGCCCCAAGTCCCGCGAATTGCTGCAATCGCTCACCACTGCGGATCTATCCAATGCGGGCTTTCCCTACCGACACGCAGCGCAAATCGCCATCGGCTATGCCCGCCTGATTGGCGTTCGCATCACCTACGTGGGCGAACTGGGCTATGAGCTTTACATTCCCACGGAGCATGCCCTGCACGTCTACGACACGATTGTGGCTGCCGGAAAGCCCTTCAACCTTCGCCATGCAGGCCTGAAAGCGCTGGCCAGCTTGCGGCTGGAAAAAGGGTATAGGGACTACGGCCATGACATGGACAACACGGACAACCCCTATGAAACCGGACTGGGATTTACCGTCAAACTGGATAAACCTGGCGGATTTATCGGCAGGGATGCATGCCTGAGAACAAAAAACCTGGGCACCCCGACCCGGCGGCTGGCACAACTGTTGCTGAAAGATCCAGATCCGATGCTGTTTCACGGTGAAGTGGTTCACAGGAATGGAAGGCCGGTGGGATATGTCCGGTCCGGGAGCTACGGTCATGCGCTCGGCGGCGCCGTTGGATTGTTCATGATTGAAGCCGGCGAACCGATCGATAAGGATACCATTGATGCCGCAAAATGGGAGGTGGATATCGCGGGGAAAATGGTCCCGGCCACAGTATCCCTGACCCCCCTGTACGATCCGGCCATGAAACGGATCAAGGCCTAGCCGGCGAAACCATCTCCAGGTATCCGACAACGAAGGTCATTGTCAGGTTTGCCGCCGTTTTAGAACCGGACGGGCTTACTTTCATTTTGGCCAATTCTTGAAAAGAGTTCGTGCAATATTCGGTTGAACGGCCCGGATATGCTGGTATCCGGGCCGTTCTGGTAACGTCATCGCCAAAAGGAATCAAAGAATTTGGCTGAGGAACAGCTTGGTACGTTCGTGGGTAGGATTCTTGAAAAAGTGCTCCGGGGTCCCTACCTCCACGATGGCACCCTCGTCCATGAAGATCACACTGTCGGCCACCTCCCGGGCAAAGCCCATCTCGTGGGTGACCACCACCATGGTCATGCCCTCTTTGGCCAGGGTCTTCATGACATCCAGGACTTCACCGATCATTTCCGGATCCAATGCCGATGTGGGCTCGTCGAAGAGCATCACCTTGGGATCCATGGCCAGCGCCCGTGCAATGGCCACCCGCTGCTGCTGACCGCCGGAGAGTTGGTCCGGAAAGACATCTTTTTTATCGGTGATACCCACCTTGTCCAATAGGGCCATGGCCTTCTTCTCGCTTTCTGCCCCCGACCGCTTGCGCACGACTTTTTGGGCCAGCGTGACGTTCTCAAGCACCGTCTTGTGGGGGAACAGGTTGAAGGATTGAAAGACCATCCCCACCTCAGCACGGATCTTGTTGATGTCGGTTTTTTGGGCCAGAATATCGATGCCGTCGATAAAGATATGTCCGCTGGTGGCCTGCTCCAGCCGGTTGAGGCATCTGAGGAACGTGCTTTTCCCCGACCCCGACGGACCGATTACCACAACCACTTCACCGGCCTTGATATCGGTGGTCACGTCCACCAGAGCGTTGATCTCATGGGGCGCATAGAAGGTTTTGTATACGTTTTTTGCCTGTATCACGACGTTGCCATCCTCCTCTCAAGGTGTTGCACATACATGGATAGGGTAAAGGTAAGCACCAGATACAAAATCCCCAAGAGTATGTAGACTTCGAAGGGCTGCAGGGTGGCGGTAACCGCTTCGCGGGCCGCTTTGGTCAACTCGCGGATGGCGATGATACCCAGCAGTGAGGAATCTTTGATCAGGCTGATGAACTGTCCGGCCAGTGGCGGCAGAATCCGACGCATGGCCTGGGGGAGGATGATGTAGCGCATGGACTGGGCGTAGGTCATTCCCAAAGAGCGCGCCGCTTCGGTCTGCCCGCGGTGGATGGACTGAATGCCTGCGCGGACGATTTCCGAGACGTAGGCGCCGGCGAAACAGGCCAATGAGGCCACACCGTACCAGAAGGCCGGGATTTGCCCAATGCCATACGCTGAGAGCAGGTCGTTGATCAAGGTGCCCAGCACAAAATACCAAATCAGGATCTGCACCATCAGCGGTGAGCCCCGAATCAGTTCCACGTAGCAGATGGCGGTCCAGCGCAGGGCCGGATTGTCGGAGATGCGCATCAGCCCGCTGATGGTGCCGATGATTACACCCAGGATGGTAGCGGTAACACTGATCTGCAGGGTGATCCATAAACCGATCACCAGCAGGCCGGCTTTCCACTTTTTATACGAGGTCAGGGTTTCTCCCGGTGCAATGAAATCCCCCTCGGACACCTGCAGGCCATCGGCGGGCCCT
>JASFFF010000132.1:0-8810 GCA_050124445.1 Desulfosarcina sp. | reverse complement strand
CGCTCATCATTGACCAAACGGAAAACCTCACATTCAAAATCAACAGGCTCTCCACAGATCGATTTTTGCAGCGCTCCAGAAAACAGTGATATCAAGATGATAAAAAAAAACGATACGATAGCGCCTTAGCTTGAGCATTGTACTTTTTTAACCATCAATTCGCCCCTTCCCTATAGTTTAAAACAATTGGGGAACATTTTATTTACAATTATTGAAAAACGGTATTCAAAGAAGCAAATTATATGCCTAATACACATTCGTTGCTTTTGATTTTCGTTTAAGGGTAGGGTCCGTTATTGTGGGACAGGAGCGGGTACGTGACGTAGACAATTCAACCCAACAAATTCTGAAAAAGGAAGAGATTTGGCAATAACGAATTCGCCTAGCGTGGGGTTTGTTGCCTTCGGTGAGACGGTTTAGGTATGGTAGGATTTGTTCAGGGGGTGACTTGCTCTACGGAACCATTGCCGAATCCCTGGATAAACCTCTCGATGATGGACCGGTAAGCTCGTAGCGTATTTTTTTTAATGGGTCTTGTGGTAATCGATCCAAATTTTGGCTGCTTTGGAAAGTTTCATGGCCGACCTCCTTGGGTTGAAGGGTTAACGATACGGGTGGTACCCAAGGTAAGTGTATGATATCCACATGCTAAATGCAATTTCGTTGTGATCCTTGATACATAAATTCGCTGGTAAGTAAACCCAAGTTTGAGTTACTATCTGTCGACATATAAAAATCTCAATGCAAGGAGGACTTACATGCGACGCTCACTTGTTCCTTTTCTGATTGTCATTCTGGTTGGACTTGCCGGTAACAGTTTCGCCGCAGATCCAGCACCAGATGAAAAAAAGCGTTTGTCTAACGAAACCAGTCTTTCTCTGGTCAACACAACGGGAAATACAGAAACGCTCAGCCTGGCAGGAAAAAACGAATTGAAATACCGATTCAGCGAGAAGTGGACTGGCTCGTGGGTGCTCGGTGCCTTGTACAAAGAATCCGATAGCCAAAAAGAGGCCGAGAGATACTATACGGATCTCCGTGGAGATTATCTAATTTCCGATCGATGGTATGCTTATGGCTTGGGCAGTTGGTTCCAAGATAAATTTTCCGGTTTTGACAATCGAATCGGAATCGGCCCGGGGTTGGGTTACCGAATTTTTCTTGGTCCTGTTCACTTTCTGCATCTCGAAGGCGGGCTTAACTACACTTACGAAGACTATACTGCCGACGACGAAGACAACAGAGATTTCCTGGAAGGTCGCCTGTTCGGAAAATACGAATGGCATTTCACTGAAAAAACCAAATTTTCACAAAATTTAGAATACCTGCAGGGTTTCGAAAGCAGCCGTACCTGGAAGATCAACGCTGAATCTGCATTGATCACGGCGATAACAGACATCCTGGCATTAAAAGTCTCTTATTCAATATTATATAATAATGACCCTCGGCCGAGTGATCTGGAAAAAACCGACACGGTCTTTGCAACATCCGTGGTGATCGGATTTTAGCAAGTATTCGGCAGCTTTCGATGCCGCGGCCTCGCCGTATCAAGCTTCACGGATCAAGGTGCGATAGTCATCAATGAATACCCAGTGGTACATGGTTGAAATTGTGGGGAAGGAATTGAAGGAGCGGGTGAATCGTTAGGTTCTGTCGGTGGGCGTCCCATTCTTGTAATTCACGCCATATTATCATTCCCTAAATGGTGATGTTGTCATGGGCTTACATTACAGCAGTGGCAGGCGCATGCCAGATCTGTATTCCCTATCCGAAAACAACGCTTGCTGACCGTTTGATACAGAGCAAGACGGTGGTCATGGCGAGAGAAAGAAACGATAAAGCATATACTTTTTATCCCGTTGAAATCCTGAAGGGATTCATCGATTCAGATGACTTTAACGCTTTTATTGACGCCACATCACGGCGAATGCTCAGGCAGCAACCAGAGGATGTTGTTGTGCTCAGACGAGAGAATATTGAATCAGATTGGCAATACGTTGCATACGCTGATCTTGATTACCAGAAATTCATTCGTTCGATACTCGGGCAATCTACACAGTGGTTAAGAGTCAGAGGTGATCGGAACCGTATTGACTTTTTCGCCGAACGTCTGAACCATGGTGATCAGAAAATCAGGGAGCAGGCCTATCTCGAGGTAGGCCGTGCACCCTATGCTTCGATCAAGCGCATCGCAGGTACCGTACCTCGCCAGCAAATTCGAGGATTTCTTGATCAATGGCGACTTATCGAATGGCACAGCCTTTATATCCTTATGCTCGGACAGAGTCGACACCCTGATGATCGTTCTTATATTCGCAGACAACTGGAATAAGCAGCGACCCTTGGAAGCGAAACGAACCTCTCAGCATGGGTAACCACTTTATTGAAACTAATCCGGAAACTGGGGTGGAGGAAATAGAAAAGCTGTATTTCAGCAACAAGAATCGAAAACCAAATGAAATTAAGGAAATATGGATAGGGTTATCTGTGCTGGGGTCGGAAGTCAGTTTTCGTGTTGCCTCCGAAGCTGTCGACCGCCGACACCGTATCGTCAACAGCTACGGCACATTGCTCGAAAATCATTCGATGATGGCTGGGGCGGTGGCCAAAGATCTGACCGTCTGGCAAATACGCGCTTTTGAAAAACGGCTAATTCAAATAAAAAAGAACGCGTCTGCACTTGACCCGGATACAAAGATGGCGATCACGCACTATTTGTCGGTCTCACGAAGATTCCCCTGCATCAAAACCGCCCAATGATGGTTACCTATCTACATCTTTTACTCGTACGGTTCAATTTGGTTGGCTTGCATGGTGTATCCAATGTCAATTCCGGCAGAGCCGTCCACCAAGTATAAATCCTTGACCATCGACTGGGCCGAAATAGCACCAGTGACCCAAACTGGGTCATACAGCTGTTTCATTTTATAGCCTTTTTTTGCGGCTGTTTTTACATGAACAATCTGATTGGGCGGCGGCGGGGGAACATGGATACAGGCGCCGACATAGGGTACCAACAAAAATTCAGTGACCTTTTCTTGAGAGATTTCCAATGGGAGCAGGTAACCAGGGATTCGGACATTCTTCCCATTTAATTTTTCGACCACGGCTGTCCGAATTTCCTTTCTCTTGTTCATGACTGCCGCAATATCGATATCGTATTTCTTCAGAGTTGGCATTGCTTCATCGATCTCTTTGTAAAACGCTTCCGTTTCCTGGCTTCGCTCCGGCAAGGATTCGAGCATATTGATGACCCAATACACCATATCCTGTTGATCTTCGGTTAAGTGGCCGATAGGATCCTCCGCGATCAGGTTCGCAGGAATCAGATCGTCCCAGGTGATTTGGCGCACCGATTCCGCCGAAACTGAAAGAAAGAAGCTGGTGCAAGCAAATATCGATAATGCCTGTATGACTTTTTTCATAATGCGATCTTGTTCTTTTTTGCCGTCAGCTCCATGGCGGTCTGCTTTGTTTCGGTTAAAAGCTGCACCTCGATATGCTCAATACCGGGAAAGGCGCGAAACAACATCACCTCGATCTGGGAGAGCTTGTCCGGTTTTTGGCAGGCGAATTGATATTTTGCCTCAAACTCGCTATGGCGTTCGTGTTTGTCTGCATCGCCGTGATCATCGTCGTGCTTTTCCGCATGCCCATGGTGTTCCTCTTTGGAATGGGCGTGTTCCTCTTGCGCATGATGCTCCGCATCCTTATCAATATCCGTATCAACACTGGCGTTCACCAACTTGCTTTCAGACTTAGCGGATAAGAGAAAAATCGCATCACCTTTTTGCAGCTTGTTCACCGCATCTTTAACTGCATTCTTTTGTTCTTGCGTTCGTGGATGGTGTTCAAACCCGACAATATTGGCCGCCGGGCTGGTAAACTCGATATAGACGCTGTTTCCTTCAATGGCGATATTCAAATTCGCAACGCCATGTTCATGCGCACCATGATGGCGTTTCTCCTCGGCTTGAATAGGGCCAGCAAAGATGATGGCAATTGCCAGCAAACCTGAAATCAAGCCATTCACTAGTAACCGATTTAGGCAAGCATGCACACCTTTCCCAGGTTGATAAGATTTCATATCAACTTCCTTTCGTTATCCACACCTCAATTGGCTGGTCTTAGTTTATTAATGCAATAGGTAAACTGAGATCAGTATTTTCTATGAACTTCGGAAATAATATGAAGGTGATAGTAGCAACGAAGGCATGCATCGCAATACAGATAGAGCATGCCTTCGTCGTGAATCGAGGATCTTAGTCAAACTTACATGCTTTTTTTCTTCATCTCTTTTCCGCAGCACATCAGGGGAACGCTGCAAGCATCTTCAGATCCTGCAGTGCAGGCGCAAGTATTTTTAACCTCCAATTCAAGTCCGCAAGCATCACAATGAAACAGATCGCCTTCTTTCATGTCACAACAATTTGCCATGGGGGAACCTCCTTTGGTTGTTATTCGGGGCGATTGATTGTTCGATACGGCGCTTATTGTTTCGTTTGACGTTTTTCGCAATTTTTACAAATTCCGTCAATGCGCACTTCCACTTTATCAATTCGGCCGGGAAATGTTTTCCACAACGGTTCGGTGTCTACAACTAAACTCTCAGGGCTTAAACAATCCATCTGCCCGCAATTTTTACAATAAAAATGAGGATGCGGCTTGTGGTGATCATTGGGCGCCAGGCCGTAATAAAATGCCCTGCCGCCCGTGCTGATGCGTTCAACAACGTCACGTTCCACCAACAGGTCAAGAATACGGTAGACGGTCACCCTGTTAATCGTGCTGCTCCGTTCCAATATATTATAGATGTCGCTTGCGGAAAGGGGAAATCTGTTTTCTCCTATGACTTCCAGTACAAGCACGCGATTCGGTGTCGCTTCTAAATCCACTCCGGTCAATAATTCTTCATAATTGCATTTAGAGCACATATAATATCCTTATTGGTAACCGAAGGCCTTTCCGCTTCATTTTTGGACAGTTAGGCGCATCTTTTCCACTATTAAGGAAATCATGAAGACGACGCCGGAAACCAAAATAATAGACGCGCCTGATGTGAGATTGTACCGGTACGAAAGCCACAGGCCGGTAATCGTAAACACGGATCCCAGGATACTTGAGGCAACCATCATTTGAGCCAGGGACTTGGCGTATTTTTCGACAATAAACGGAGGGATCGTCAAGAGCGCGATGACCAAGATAAGGCCAACGACCTGTATGACCAAAACAATGGTGACAGCCAGCATGCCGATCAGACCGAAATAGAGTTTTTTCACCGGCACGCCCCTGATTCGGGCGAACTCCTCATCATAGGACATGGCCAATAAATCCTGATAATAATAGACAAGCATAACCGCCATCATTATCCCAATACCTACCATGATAAAAAGATCCGACCTGGGTACAGTGAGGATACTGCCAAACAAATAGCTCATCAGATCCACGTTATAGCCAGGCGTCAAGTCAATCAAAATAATGCCAAAGGCCATGCCAAGCGCCCATACCACCCCGATGATTGTGTCGGCACGGTGCTTTACGGTATGGCTGATGGCCGCCATCACCATGGCGGCGAACAGCGAAAAACCGATGGTGCCCGGCAAGTATGGCCAGTTGAAATAAAACGCCAGTCCGATACCGCCGTAGGCGGCATGGGCAATACCGCCGGAAAGAAAAACAATGCGGTTGACCACCACCAGGGTGCCCATGATACCGCAGATCACGCTGGCCAATAGGCCGGCGACCATGGCATTGCGCATGAATTCAAATTGCAAGGTTTCTATCATTGGGGTTATTTCTCATGGTCCGCCAGCACCCGATGGGGCAGACCGTGGGCCACCAATTCCACGGGACAGACCTCTTCAACGGTGCAGGCATACATGGCCTCCAACATTTCGCCGGTGATTTCGGCCTGGTCATGATAATGCAGTTTTTTGTTTACGCAGGCGACCGATTTTACGTAGCGGGATACCACCAATAGATCATGGCTAACCACCAAAACCGTAATGTCCTGGTTGAGTTCTCTGAGGAATCGGTAAAAATCAGCTTGGCCTTTTGTGTCGATGCTGGCAGTCGGTTCATCCAACAGCAGGAGCTTGGGTCGGGACACCAGCGCCCGAGCGATGAACACCCGCTGGCGTTGACCACCGGAAAGTGTGCCGATTTTCTTGTCGGCATAGGCTGCCATTTCCATTCGTTCCAAGGCCGCCAAAGCATCGCGGCGGTTGGCTGCACTTCGTCGTGACAACCGTTTTTGCGGGTCGAGTTTTCCCATCAGCACCACGTCAATTGCCGTGATCGGAAAACTCTGGTTCAAGTGAACAATCTGTGGCACGTAGCCGATGCAATGGGAAGCTTCTGGGGGAGGCTTCCCATCAATATGCACCGTCCCCTTTGCTGGTGACAAGAGTCCCAGCATCAGTTTCAGCAAAGTGGTCTTACCGCCGCCATTGGGGCCGATAATGGCTATAAAATCCTTCTGCCGGACGGTAAGGTTCACATCCTTTAGGACGGCTTCTCCATCATAGGAAAATTCAAGGTTTTTAATTTCAACGATCGTCATGAGGTGCCTATCTGCTCATTTCAATGCGGCCTCGAACTTGTCTGCGACCTGCCGCAAATTGGCCATCCAGTCTTCAGCCAACGGATTGGCAAAGGCCACCTGGCCACCTATCTCCCGGGCAACGAGTTCGGCGCTTTTGGTTGAAAACTGGGGTTGAACGAAAACCACCTTGATTTCGTTTTCCCTGGCATGCTGGATCAACTCTTTTAACTGGGCCGGTTTGGGGTCCTTGCCTTCAATCTCGATGGGCACTTGTTGCAATCCATAGGCATGTGCAAAATACCCCCAGGCTGGATGGAATACCATGAATTGCAGACCCTTTTTCCCCGCGAAGGTCTTTTTCAGATCGGCGTCCAGCTGGTCGATCTGCTCAGTAAATACCTTGAAGTTGGCTTCATAGACGCTACGATGTGCCGGGTCCGCCTCCTGCAGTGCGGCCAAAATGGTGCGGGCTTGTATTACAACAAGCGGTGGCGACAACCAGATGTGTGGATCTAAACCGGCATGGTCATGGTCATCATGACCTTGCCCCGTTTCCCCATGGTGTTCACCCTTTTCATGATCATGCTTCTCTTCTCCATGGTGCGCGTTTTTTTCATGATCATGTTTGTTTTCCCCATGGTGTTCGCCTTCATCATGATGGTCGTGAGTCTTCATGGCGAGCTTTTCAATACCATGGTCCGTATGAACCACATGCATATCAGGATTGGCGGCGGCGATTTTATCAAGCCAGGCGTTCTCGAACGGGACGCCGATGGCAAAATAGACTTTGGTTTTTGAAATATCGGCCATCTGTTTGGGTTTGGGTTCATAGGTGGCAGGGCTGGCCCCGGGCAGGACCATGGGCTGGACATCCACCAAGTCCTTGCCAATTTGTTGCACAAAGTATTTTTGCGGTACAATGCTGACAAAAACAGGAAGCTTGTCGTCTGCGAAACAATTTCCCAGCAAGGCAAATAGAATAGAGATAACAAGGATTAACATGGTGACCTGTCGGTTCATTTTGACCCCCTTCCATACGGACATGGTTTTGGTGACAAGTTCAAACGATGCAAATATGTTATGCACAGTTTCCTCTTAATTTTTTGTCATCAAGACTAATAACACTTCGTTTATATGAATAAAATCAACGAAACAGAGGTAAATTTGATATGCAATAATATTGCATTATTTTTTAGGATGCAATATAGATCTCGTCCTTGAGGTGAAAAAATGAAAACAAATTCCCGTGAGCCGATCTACGGCATCGGTATCGACACCGGCGGCACCTATACAGATGCGGTCCTTCTTGATCTGCGAGAACATCAAGTTATCAGCGTTAGCAAGCGGCCGACCATTCACCATTGCCTTGAACGGAGCATCGTTCAGGCACTTGACGACATTTTTCCTGTCGATAAAACGCATTCCGTCCGGAAGATCTCCTTTTCCACGACATTGGCCACCAATGCCATTGCCGAGGGCCGCATAAGCAAGGTCGGCCTGATCGTTATCGGCCAGGTAAAACCGTTCGATGCGCCCGTGGTTTTGGTCCGGTATGTGGAAGGCGGCCATGATCACCGTGGCCAAGAGGTCCTGCCTTTGAATATTGAACAGATTGTCGATGCGGTGCATAGCTTCAAGGGGCATGTGGACGCTTATGCCATCGCGGCATCGTGTAGCATCGAAAACCCGACGCACGAGCAAGTAGCGGCCAAAGCCATCGAATTGGTGGATCGCAAACCGGTTGTCTGTTCCAATGTTGTCAGTTCAAAATCGGGCATCCGTGAAAGGGCGGCCACCGCGGTCCTCCACGCCAGCCTGATGCCGGTCATCCAGGGATTTGTCACACAGGTGAATCAGCTTAAAAAGGACCGGTTCGTTACTGCTGATATGCGGATCATTCGAGGCGACGCCGCTGCCGATAACCTCAGGCAGGCAGTTGTCTGTGCAGCCAGTACCGTAGCCAGCGGCCCGGCTGCTACGGCTTATTTCGGAGCCAGGTCCGCTGCTGCCAAGCTGGCAATGGTTGTTGACATCGGTGGCACGACTACGGATATCACGTTCATTAAAAATGGAAAGCCGGTGATTTCCAATGAAGGCAGCCTGATCGACCGCTGGCAGACGCATATCGATGCCGTCGATATGCACACCGTCGGTATTGGCGGTGACAGCCTTGTACGGCTAAACCGGTCAGGACGCCTGAGCGTCGGTCCTTTGCGGGTTCAGCCTCTGGCGATGTCCCAAGGCATTCCCGATCCGGCAAGTTGGA
>JASFFF010000131.1:0-8831 GCA_050124445.1 Desulfosarcina sp. | reverse complement strand
GGCGGCGGATTTTTTTCAGTGCCGACGGGGTAAGGAACGTGTTTACATGCGCGCCCAGCTTTCCGCGGACCTTGGGCAACAACCCGCTGCGCGAATATAAGGTGATACTTCTGGGCGTATTGGACGCGATGTAGGCAAGCCTGCCGCCTGCATCACCGACAAAATGGCCGTCGGATGTCAAGGTCAAGACCGTTTCGATTGCACTGAGGCTTGTCCCGATGACGGCAAGTTGGGCCCCCGGCGGGATGTCCGCCAGCAGCTTTTTTGCCGGCCAGGGCGAGTCGAAATAATTTTCCTGGCGGCTGTGGGTAAACCAGTGGCCGGTCGCCAGAAGAACGGCATCGGCAAATCGTTCAGGGCATCCGTCCGGTTGGGGACCATGGGCGACCAGACGAACCCTGCCGCCTGCCCGCCTGATGTCGGTGATTTCGTGGCGGGGATGGAGCGTCACCGTCATTCCATGCTTGCGGGCGGTCGCTACGGCCTGGTTAAATCGCGCCTCCAAATAGGCGCCCATAAAGGCCCGTGGGTAGTGACTGCAGGGACCATGACCGGACGCCGGCCCGAACGACTCTGGCGGGAAAGCGGCATACCGGATCTTGAGTCGGTCGAGGTGTCGGTCGACCCACACCTGAAAATCGCCTGGACGATCGGCATACACGCCCATGTCGGCAGCGCACATGTTGGTAATGTGAAAAGGCATCAGGTATCGATGGTTGTGGGGAAACCCCGGCCCAAACTGGTCAGTTTTCTCGAAAAGGGACAGATCGATGACGCGTGGATCCAGCTCGCCCGCCCTAACCCGGATAGCGGCTTTCTCGACAAACTGGCACAGCATCGACGTTGCCGTGAGCCCCCCGCCCACGATGGTGAATGTAAACGGTGTCTTCAAGAATTTCCTGATTGAAAAGGGTAACCGGGTTTCAGTTGTATTGGACCGGTCCGGTTTGAGATCCTTCAATTTCACTTGCAGTTCGCATAGACGGCTGATTTTGATGAAAGGTGGTCCTCATGCGCCCATGGATCTTTTTGTTTACCCTACCGATAATCAGGATGAAAGGGAAGTTTTATCATCCCTACTTTTTTTATGGTCTTGCGCAATATAGAAAGGGTAGTGATTGCCCTACAGCTGCCAAAAACAAAAATCATCCGCTTTTCGACTTTTAACGGGTCCATTAAAGGCGTTTGACAAATCTTGATATTTCACTGCCAATGGTGTTTAACTGGCTCAGATTAATAATATTGATAAAGATTTAGAAATTTGAGGACAGCATAAATGGCGGTTCGTGACGACAATTTTAGTCATCTCAATGGGCACGGTGGTGCACGAACAGGCAACATGTCAACTGATGAAAAGGCCGGGCTCATCGAGAAGATACGCATTTTAAACTGCTTGTATCAGATTTCCGAGTTGGTGGTCGATGGTACCAAGGCGTTTGAAAAAACCATACAGGCCATCATAGACTTGGTGCCGCAGGCCTTCGAATATCCCGAAAAGGTCGCTGCAACAATTTTTCTGGGCGAAACGCGTTATCATTCTGCCGGTTCTACGTCCGTTAAACCAAGTTCACAGATATCCATTATCGTGAATGGCGACGTTCGGGGACGGCTTGAAATTGGATGTATTGAGGATGGATCCTTTGCTCTAAGCGCTGAGGGCGATTGCACTTTAGAAGAAAACAACCTGCTGGAGGCCGTAGCCAAAAAGGTCGCTTATATCATCGACCGAAAAGAGGCCTCCGACAAAAAAAAGAGTTTGGAGGAACAGCTCAGGCATGCAGACCGACTGGCGACCATCGGTCAGTTGGCCGCGGGAATTGCCCATGAATTGAACAATCCCTTGGGAGATATCCTGGGATTTGCGCAGTTGGCCTCCAAATACCCAGACCTGAACGAAGATGTTTATCAGGACCTGGTAAAGATCGTCAAGTCTACGCTGTATGCAAGAGAAATCATCAAGAAAGTGTTGTATTTCGGCAGGCAGAGGCATCCTAAGGAGACTCAGACCGACCTGAACAAACTGATCGATGAGTGGTTGGATGTTTTTGAATCGCGATGTGCAAAAAGCGGCATCCGGATCGTCGTGGAGAGAGATGAAGCACTGCCGAAGGTAACCGGCGATCCCGCACAACTCAATCAGGTACTAGTCAATGTCGTGGTCAATGCCATCCAAGCCATGCCTGCCGGCGGTACGTTGACCATCAGAACCATGTGGCGGGAAGGCTGGGTGTCGATTATCGTTGATGACACCGGTCAGGGTATCGAAGAGGAGAATATGGATAAAATTTTCCTTCCGTTCTTTACCACCAAAGAAGTTGATGAAGGCACCGGACTGGGACTCTCCGTCGTTTATGGGATTGTCAATGAGCATGGTGGAACCATTGAAGTTGACAGCAAGCAGGGACACGGCTCAACTTTTGAAATTAAGTTTCCCATATAGGTGAGAAAAAAGAATACAATGGCTACTCCATCTGAACAGCGATATTCGATTTTAGCGGTTGATGACAACCGCAATGCCTTGGAGATCATCAGACGAATTTTGGGCCAATCGGGCTATGACGTGATCACCTGTGAGGGCGTGGCGGATGCCGTGAACATATTAAATGACTATCAAATTGATCTGGTGATTACAGATTTGAAAATGCCAAAGCATAGCGGATTTGAACTGGTCCGCTACGTGAGCGAAAACTTTTACGATACGGCCGTTATCATGATCACTGGTTATCCGTCGATCGAGGGCGCTGTCGAGGCCATAAAGATCGGAGCGGATGATTTTCTGGCCAAGCCCTATACCGATGAAGAATTGATGCTGGTTGTTCGACAAGCGCTTGAGCGATTGACAGCGCAGCGTGCTGCTCAGAGCACCTTGGAATTGGATGCATCCTTTGGCATCGTGGGAAAAAGTAAGCCGATGAAAAAAGTGTTCAAGCTTATTGCCAAAGCGGCTACCATGACCGCCAACGTGTTGATATCAGGTGAAAGCGGCACGGGGAAGGAGCTTGTGGCCCGGGCCATTCACTATAACAGTTCACGCTCATCAGCGGCTTTTGTCCCGGTGAACTGCACGGCAATACCCGAAAGCCTGGTTGAAAGTGAGCTTTTCGGCCATGAGAAAGGCGCCTTTACCGGCGCAAATGCGGCCCGTGCAGGCTTTTTTGAAGTCGCTGCCGGCGGCACCTTGTTTCTGGACGAAATCGGTGACGCCAGCCAGAGCCTTCAGGCCAAGCTGCTGCGCGCGTTGCAGAACAAGGAGATCATCAAAGTGGGCGCCAGCCAGGTCATCAAGGTGGATGCACGCATCGTAGCGGCCACGAACAAAGACCTTCAGGACCTCACAAAAAGAAAATTGTTCCGCGAAGATCTGTATTACCGCATCGATGTGATCGACATTCCCATTCCGCCACTGCGCGAGCGCAGCGAGGATGTTCCCCTGCTCATCCAGCACATCACGAATCAACTCTGTGCGGAGTCGGGTGGTGAACCGCTGTCTTTCTCAGAGCGCGCGATGAATACGATGCGGGCCTATTCGTGGCCAGGAAACGTGAGGGAGCTTGAAAACCTGATTCAAAAACTGACTGTCACCGTTGACAACAACAACGCGGATATTGTCGATTTGCCGGCAACGATGCGGTTTTCAATCGACCACAAAGCAGGACTGCATCGTTCATTGGCAGCGGTGGAAAACGAGCACATCCAAAATGTGTTGGCCAGTGTCGGCGGTAATAAAACACAGGCAGCCAAAATTCTGAAAATAGACCGCAAGACCTTGCGGGAGAAACTGAAAAGAAAGGCGAGGGGCACGTAGTGGTGCGCTTCTCCCCGCCGAGACCGTTTTCCCCACCGCCACCTCTCCTCGCCATCCTTTCCGTGTCGTCCCAAAGGAAATTTAATATGTTGAATTTTTATCTAAAAACAACATTTGATCCGATCCGGTCGTGCAATCAACAAATTGGTATTGCTTTTGCTCTTTGTTGCTTTGTATGCTGCAATTTTTTCTCAACAGGGTAGCGCTAAACCCTGAACACCAGCATCGCGAGGTTGACGCCTGCGTCATTGACTGGAACAGATTCCCTTGACAATGATGGTCAAAGTGCACGATCCGGTGATGGGTCGCCATTCACAAAACCACCGAGTAGTCAGCGACGCGGAGATCGGTGACGCATGAACCTTTTTTGGATTCCTATTTTATTGGTCCTGGGCGCGATCGGCCCATTGATTGTCGCGCGCTGGGGACGCAGTGCCTGTGCGGCAATCACTGCGCTGTTCCCGGCGGTCGCTCTATCAGCTGTGGCTTTCCGCACTGGGCACATTTTCGACGGGCATGTCTTTCGCTACCAAGCGGATTGGATCCCCACGCTGGGGTTGAATATCGCTTTCAGACTGGATGGCCTTTCCCTCCTGTTCTCTACCCTGATCCTCGGGATCGGCCTGTTGGTCATCCTATACACCCGCTACTATCTGTCCGATACGGACCCAGTCGGTCGATTCTATGCCTATCTATTGCTTTTCATGGCATCCATGGCAGGTGTTGTACTCGCAAACAATCTGCTGTTGCTCTGGTTCTTCTGGGAACTGACCAGCATCAGTTCTTTTTTGCTGATTGGATACTGGCACCATCGCAGTGACGCCCGCAAAGGCGCGCGCATGGCGTTGACGATTACGGGTGCCGGTGGTCTGGCTCTGCTGGGCGGCTTTATCCTCATCGGCCAGGCCGTCGGTTCCTACAACATCGATCAGGTGCTTTCAAGCGGCGAACTGATCCGCCATTCCAGCCGATACCACACCATCCTAATTCTGCTTTTACTGGGGGCGTTTACCAAATCGGCACAGTTTCCGTTCCATTTTTGGCTACCGCATGCCATGGCTGCCCCAACACCGGTCAGTGCGTATCTGCATTCGGCAACCATGGTAAAAGCAGGCATCTTTTTGCTGGCGCGACTGTATCCCGTGCTTTCCGGGACCACCAGCTGGTTCTTGATCGTCAGTGTTACCGGCATGTTGACGATGCTCTTTGGCGCTTACCAGGCACTGTTCAAACACGATCTCAAGGGGCTTCTGGCCTACTCCACGATCAGCCACCTGGGTTTGATCACGCTGCTGTTTGGCATGGGGACCGCCCTGGGTGCGGTGGCGGCCGTTTTTCACATCATTAACCATGCTATTTTCAAAGCGTCTTTGTTCATGGCGGCCGGCATCATTGATCACGAAACCGGCTCTCGGGATATGCGCCAACTAAACGGCCTCTGGACCTATATGCCCATCACGGCGACCTTGGCAATGGTGGCCGCCGCAGCCATGGCCGGTGTACCCCTGCTTAACGGATTTCTGTCCAAAGAGATGTTTTTTGCGGAGACATTGCATCAAAGCACGCTGGGGTCTATCTCCTGGATGGTACCCGTGTTTGCCACCGTCGGAGGTGCATTCTCCGTGGCCTACTCGCTTCGGTTCATCCACGATGTGTTTTTCAACGGTGAGCCGAAAAACCTGCCCAGAAAACCCCATGAACCGCCCCGCTACATGCGCGTACCGGTCGAAATCTTGGTTGCGCTATGTTTAATCGTCGGCGTGTTCGCGGAATATACCGTGGGTGATGTGCTCGCCAGCGCTTCAACGATCGTACTGGATGGCCGGTTGCCCGAATACCACCTGCATATCTGGCATGGCTTGAACCTGCCGCTGCTGATGAGCGTGTTGGCGCTCCTGGGCGGCGGTCTCCTCTATTACCACCGGCAGCGGCTTTTTCAGCTTCAAACCTATTTTCCGGAGCGCAATGAGAGCCAACTATTCGATGATGCGCTCCACAGGTTGCAGCAGCGAATGCGTTCTTTCCTGGCCTGGTTTGACAACGGCTCTATGCAGCGTGCTGTATTCTGGCTGTTTTTCGTGGCCCTGGTTTTTTCGGTGGTGCCGCTGATGGGGCTCGACATGACCATCGGTGCAAGGCCGCAAATCCCTATCGATTTTGTCATGATCGCTGGCGCCACCTTGCTTTGTGTCAGTTCCGTCGCCACCGTAATCTGGCACCACCAGCGGTTGCTTGCGATCCTCTTGCTCTCCGTGGTGGGCATGGTGGTCGCCGTTGCCTTTGCCCTGTTTTCGGCACCCGATTTGGCCTTGACACAATTGTCTGTAGAAGTGGTTACCATCGTCCTGCTTTTACTGGCACTTCATTTTTTGCCTCAGCGTACCCGCAATTTTTCCTCTCCCAACAGAATCATCAGAGATGCGTCCTTGGCGGTGTTGATCGGCGGGGTCGTTGGAACCATCACTTTTGCGCTCACCACCAGACCGCTCGCGTCCATCTCCGGGTATTTCGTCGACAATGCCAAAACCCTGGGAGGCGGCACGAACATTGTGAACGTTATCTTGGTCGACTTCCGTGGATTTGACACCTATGGCGAGATCAGCGTACTGGCCATTGCCGCCCTGGGAATTGGCATTTTAGTTGAACGTATGCGTCCGATTCAGTCTATTGCCAATGCCGAAGGACTGCGCTGGGCGGCCGACAAGCATCCGATGATGCTTTCTGTTGTGTCCCAAGCGCTGTTGCCTCTGGCCATAATGGTGTCGGTCTATATCTTCATGCGTGGACATAATTTGCCCGGTGGTGGTTTCATCGCCGGTCTGATCACTTCGGTGGCGATGATACAGCAATTTATTGCCCAAGGATACGGTTGGATAATAACCCGATTATCCATCAATTATCTTCATCTGATCGGCAGTGGTTTACTGATTGCTGCTGTGACCGGCGGCGGCAGTTTTTTCTGGCAGCAACCATTTTTAAAGAGCTGGCACGGTCATTTGCACTTCTTCTTTTTGGGTGAAATCGAGCTGGCAAGTGCGATGGCGTTTGATCTGGGTGTGTACCTCACCGTCGTGGGCGCTTGCATGATGATTCTGTCCAGGCTCGGGCGTTTGACTTATATCCCCGATTCAACCATGAAAGGATAAACCGTCATGGAGTTGATTTTCGCTCTCTGCGTTGGTGTGATGACCGCTTGCGGTGTTTATCTTTGCCTTCGCGGGACCACCTTTACCGTTGTCATCGGCTTGACCTTGCTCTCTTATGCCGTCAACTTATTTCTTTTTGCCAGTGGCCGCCTTCATCTCAATGCTGCTCCCATATTGGGCGTATCCCAGCGAATCGCCGATCCGTTGCCGCAGGCACTTGTACTGACGGCAATCGTTATCGGTTTTGGCATGACGGCTTTCCTCGTTGTACTTGCCATGCGAACCTGCGCCGACTGGGGAAATGACCATGTCGATGGGAAGCCGCAAGCCATAGAGAACATCATTCAACATGAAAAAGGGCTTCCATGAACCATCTGCCCATTCTTCCGGTATTGTTGCCATCGGTGGCAGCCATACTGATGCTGTTGCCGCCTTTATCCACTCGGCTTAACGTACAGCGCTGGATTAGCCTGGTGGTTTTGACTGTGCTGGTGGTCATCGGGGGGATGCTGCTCCATCATGCACAGCATCAGACCCTGGTATACAGCTTGGGGGGCTGGCAGCCGCCGTTTGGCATTTTGTTTGTCGTTGACCGTCTGACGGCCTTGCTGATCGGCCTGACTGCAGTGCTCGCCTTTTGTGCAGGATTATACAGTGCCGAAAAAGAAGACCATGAGGGTTCTTTTTACTATCCGCTATTCTTGTTTCAGGTCATGGGTATCAACGGCGCCTTCCTCACAGGGGATCTTTTCAATCTCTTCGTTTTTTTTGAATTACTGCTGATTGCGTCGTATGCCCTGCTTGTCTGCGGGGGCGGGCGCGAGCAGACAAAGGCGGGTTTTCAATACGTCACCTTGAATCTGATTGGATCGGCGCTCTTCCTGGTCGCCTTGGGCACGCTTTATGGAACCGTGGGTTCGCTTAACATGGCAGACATGTCCTATCGGGTTGGGCTTCTCCTACCTGAAAACCAGACCCTTGCCAAAACAGGCGGTCTGCTTTTACTGCTGGTGTTCGGTTTGAAATCGGCCTTGCTGCCGCTGCATTTTTGGCTGCCCAAAACCTATGCTGCTGCGTCAGCATCGGTTGTTGCCTTGTTTGCAGTCATGACCAAGGTCGGTTTCTATTCGATTTGCCGGGTATTCGCCGGAATTTTCGGCAATGATGCCGGTGCGCTGGCAAATCTGGCCGCTCCCTGGATTTGGCCCTTGGCGATCGCTACCATTGCCATAGGCAGTTTCGGTGTTTACGCCGCCGCCTCGTTGCGGTTGATAACAGCCAACATGGTAATTGTTTCGGTTGGAACACTGCTGCTGGCCTTTGTGATTGGCGGTGGGCAATCCTTGTCCGTCGGCTTTTATTATTTGCTGCACTCTACGGTCGTCACCGGTGCGTTGTTTTTGATTGCCGACCTGATCGGAGCACAGCGGGGAGTTGCCATGGATCAGATTGTCAGGGCAAGACCGGTAAGGCAAGCGACACTTTTGGGCGGGGTGTTTCTAGTCGCAGCAATTGCCGCCATCGGCTTGCCGCCCCTATCCGGTTTTGTGGGCAAGGCCTTGTTACTGCATTCGACGGGCCGGTTTGCAGAGCAGGTGTGGGTGTGGCCGGCCCTCTTGACCAGCAGCCTGATGGCGCTGGTCGCCTTTTCAAGGGCTGGCAGCACTTTTTTTTGGCATGTTTCCCCGCAGGCGTCGCCAGGCGGTCTGAGGGTGCGGTTTACGCAAATAGCTGCCATTTTCATATTGCTGACGACAACCATGCTGATGACCGTTTTTGCTGATGCCATTTTGGAATACAGCCAGGGTGCCGCCAGAGACGTCCGCAAGCGCCCCATGATCATGCAGCATCACACCCAGACAGACGGGAGCCAAGTCCAT
>JASFFF010000130.1:0-8835 GCA_050124445.1 Desulfosarcina sp. | reverse complement strand
TGTCATGGTTGTTGGCGGTCACCGGATCGAAGCTGCTTTTCACATCCACCACCACTGGCCTGGGTCCGTTGCACAAGCGAGCCAGTTTCTCCAGCCCCATGTCGATGTATGGTTTGTGGGCGACGGCAACCACCACTGCATCAACCCCTTTGAGTTGATCCAGGGTTTGCAGGTCCACACCATAGTAGGCCCTGGCTTCCTCGGGGTCCGCCAGTGGATCATGCACCAGGACGCCAATGCCATAGTCCGCCAATTCGGCGATAATATCGACAACACGGGTGTTGCGTAAATCCGGCACATCTTCCTTAAACGTAATCCCCAGTACACCCACCCGTGTACGATTGATTTGCTTGCCCTCCTGGATCATCATCTTGACAATTCGTTCGGCCACGTATCCACCCATGTGATCGTTGATTCGCCGTCCAGCCAGGATCATTTCCGGATGGTAGCCGATGGATTCAGCCTTGAAGGTGAGGTAGTAAGGGTCGACCCCGATACAGTGACCGCCGACCAGGCCGGGTCTGAACGGCAGAAAATTCCACTTGGTGCCCGCCGCTTCCAAAACAGCCGTTGTATCGATGTCCATAATGTCAAAAATCATAGACAGTTCATTCATCAAAGCAATGTTCAGATCGCGTTGGGTATTTTCGATCACTTTGGCTGCTTCAGCCACCTTGAGGGTCGGCGCCACGTGAATACCGGCCTTGACCACGCTGCCATATACCTGTTCCAGCAGGCGAGCGGTGCCCGTATCGGAACCGGAGACGATCTTCGTAATCTTGTCGACGGTGTGCACCTTATCGCCCGGGTTGATCCGTTCGGGCGAGTAGCCCACAGTGAAATCCGTTCCAAAAACAAGTCCCGAAACCGCTTCAATAATGGGCACGCAGACCTCTTCCGTGGCGCCGGGATATACCGTGGATTCAAAGACCACGCAGCTGCCTTTTTTCAGGTGGCGGCCGGTGGTTTCGGATGCGCTGCGCAAGGGGCCCAGATCCGGAATGCGATACTGGTCGATGGGGGTGGGCACGGCCACGATGATCAAGCGGCATTCTGCTAACGACGCGGGGTCGTCGGAGTAGACCACGTTGGCAGCAGCCATCTCCTCATCGGATACTTCAAGGGTTCGGTCCCTTCCGGATTTGAGTTCAGCGATGCGGCTGGATTGATAATCGTAGCCCACCACATGAAAATATCGCGAAAGATGAACGGCCAGGGGCAATCCCACATAGCCCAGACCGACCACAGCAATCTTTTCGGTTTGGCTCGTTAGCGCCTCAAAGGTCAGCATAACCTCTAACTCCCTGTTTTTCTATTTATTTTTGGCAACTTTCACCCAACTGGCTACGCTTGGCAACCAAAAACGTCGAGATACCATACACCAAAACGGCCAAAGAAAAAACCTCACGCATGACGGCCGCCATTGTGATTTGGTACAGGTACTTATTTACCCCGTCAGTAGCATCGATTGCCCTATCAGGGTTATTGATCACCGATAAAAAATGGTCTGAATGTTGATTGCGGTCTTTGAAGGGCCTCATTTATTTGCGATAATAGGTGGTTGCGGCAGTCGGGAAGGCGGCCGTTCAGATCGATATAGTTGGTGTAATGGTCGCTGGTCAACTGCGAGGTCACATTCAGCAGCCGGATCATGTTTGCCGCCTCTCGCAACACATCATGCGGTCCCAGCATCGTAAACGTCCCGCATTGGACCATCTTGAGCATCGGCGTGTCGACTTTGGGCACGAAGGTGCGCAAGCGAATATAATCAGGTGCAATCCGGTTGAGCACATCGGCGGTACTGACGGCATGCATCGATGTTCTGGCCGTACCGCCGATGCCGAGCACCACATACAGGCTTAACTGGATGCCAGCAGCCATGGTCCATTGTGCGGCCTCAATATGCTGGGTAACCGTGGTGCCCTTTTTGATCAAACGTAGGATCGTTTCATCACCCGATTCCAATCCCACGTGGATGCGACCCAGGCCGGCTTCTGCCAATCGTTTGAGGTCGCCAGGGCCTTTTTTGTGGATGTATTGGCTGGAGCCGTAAACGGTAATGCGTTCCAGTCCGGGAAACCGGCGATGGGCATGGTCACAGATCCGGCACAGGTCGTCGGTCGGCATGGCAATCGTATTGCCGGCCGGAAAAAAAATCCGGCGCACACCGCTGCCATGAAGCCGGCGGGCGTCGTCCAGATCGGCAATGATCTCGGCAACCGGTCGCACCCGGTAACGGGGGCCCCTTCGGTAAACCATACAAAAGGTGCAGCGGTTGTGGGGACAACCGACGGTGGCCTGCACCAGCAGCGAATCGGCCTCGCTGGGGGGACGGTAGATGGGGCCTTCGTAGTGCATGCGCGGTCAGCTAATCCAGTTCGAGCTGCAACAGCAGCGTTCGTGCTTCGGCAGCGGTCAACTGTCGCCAGTTCCCTTTTCGTAGGCCGCCGAGCCGCAGGTCCGCGACCCGGATGCGCTTCAGACGAACCACCTTGTTGCCCACCTGCTTGACCATGCGGCGGATCTGTCGGTTCCTGCCCTCTTTAAGGACGATACGAAATCGGTGCGACGACAGGCGCTGTACCCGTGCCGTCCGGGTCTTGCGGCCGGACAGCGGCATCCCCCGCTGCATGGACTTGAGGGCGGCATCGGCCAGCGGATGCAGCACGGTGACATCATACTCTTTCTCGTGATCGAATGAGGGATGGGACAGGCGGTGATGAATGCGGCCGTCGTTGGTCAGCAGCAGCAAACCGGTGGAATCCTTATCCAACCGCCCCACAGGGAACAACCGCAGGGGCAGGTCGACCAAATCCGTCACCACCGGCTCACCCCGGTGATCGCAGCTGGTTACGACCCCTTCGGGTTTATTCAGCATCACATAGACATGCCGTCTCGCGCAGGTCACCGGCATCCCGTTAAATGACACCGTGTCGATCGCGGGGTCCACCTTGGTGCCCAGGGTGGTAGTCACCTTGCCGTTGACGCTCACCTTACCGGCCAAGATGTAAGTCTCGCCCCTGCGCCGTGAGCAAACGCCGGCTTCAGATAGAAATTTCTGCAGGCGAACCCGTGCCATGAATGATATCGCTTTCCGATCTAGGACCGATAGTCCGCGTTGATTCTCACATATTCCAAAGAAAAATCACAGGTAAGCATGCTGGCGCTGCCTTTCCCGAGATTCAGATCCAGGGCTACCGAAAATTCAGGCTGCCGCAGCGCCTGGGTGGCCTGTTTTTCAGCCGTCAGTCCGCAACCCGTGCCGTCTTTAACCAGTTGCACCTGGTCGAAAAAAAGATCCAGCCGATCCGGTTCCAGGAAGACCCCGGCGCGTCCGGCCGCAGCAATAATGCGGCCCCAGTTGGCGTCCTGGCCGAAAAAGGCCGTCTTGACCAGGGGCGAATGGGCGATGGCCTCGACGATGGCGCGGGCATCGCTGTCAGACAGGGCACCGCGTACGGTTAAATCGACCACTTTGGTGACACCTTCACCGTCTTTGACCATTTGCCGAGCCAAATCCAGGCACACCTGATCCAGTAGATGCCGGAAAGCCCTATGATCGGCATCGGTTTGAATCCTGGCGCCTGAAGCGCCGTTGGCCATGAGAATAACCGTGTCGTTGGTGCTGGTGTCGCCGTCGATGGTTATTTGGTTGAATGAAACGTCCACCGATCGTTTGAGGGTGTTCTGGAGGTCGGAAACATCCATGCCCGCATCCGTGCAAATGAAGCAGAGCATGGTAGCCATGTCCGGACGAATCATACCGGCACCTTTGGCCACAGCAATTATGCGATAGGGCAAGCCGCCGGCCACCCCGTTGCTGACCCCCATTTTGGGCCGTGTGTCGGTGGTCATGATGGCCCGTGCCAGATCGGGCAAGCCGTTTTCGTGCAACCCGTCAACCAATTCAGGAATGGCTGCCTCGACCCTATCCATGGGCATCGGCACGCCAATAACCCCGGTTGAGGCAGCCAACACCTGATCTTCGGGAACATGGAGCCCCTGCGCTGCCGCGGCCGTCATGGCTTTGGCGGCAACCATGCCTTGCCGGCCAGTGGCGCAATTGGCGTTGCCGGAATTGACAATCAGCGCGCGGACCATACCCGATTGAACCCGCTGCCTGTCCAATAAGACAGGGGCCGCCTGGACAAGATTGTTTGTAAATACAGCCGCTACGCCAGCCGGTCGGTCGGAAAGGATCAAACCCAGGTCGCGCTCACCGTTTTTTTTGATACCGGCAGCCATGCCGCCAAACGTGTATCCCTTGCATGTCAATGAGGTCATGGTCGCTTCCTGGGATTGGATTGTGCGGATCCGTCAGAGTTTATCCAGTTTGTCATTAACGGGATCGCTTTGGCCCAATGCAGGCCCTTCTTCACCCAATTTTCATTCATTGTCAATCGGTGAAGCGGTTTACCCCCTTGCAAAGCATGTTCTTATGGAATAGAAAACCCGATGGTCAAGCAAAAACCCATGTGTGATCGGTGCGGCATTTTGCTGCATTTGAAACGGACATGACGAACAGTCTTTTTCTGCTGCACGGGATGCGGCACCGAATACCCCCTGGCCAGCTTCATTCACCTCATGGATGAGGCCATGGAACAGCAGTTGGCAGGGCTGCGCTGCGACAGGATCTAAATCTCAATGATTGTCCTCAACACGCTCTTCCCGGTGTTTGCGCTCATCGGCCTGGGAACCTTGCTCAAACACCTCCAGCTGACCGGTGAACACTTTCTCAAGGCCTCGGACCGCTTGGTCTACTATATCTTTTTTCCAGTGATGCTTTTCTGGAAGATCGGCGCTTCACCCTTGCTGGACAGCGCAGCCATCGACCTGGTCACCGCTGCCATTTGTGCTGTGGCAGTCGTCTACCTGATCAGCGCCATCTGCATGAAAGTATTCAAGTTACCCGCTTATTCCGCCGGCTCCTTTTCGCAAAGCTGCTATCGATTCAATACCTATGCGGGCGTGGCCGTAACCATGAATGCATTTGGGGGGGCCGGTGTTGCTCAGTTCGGGATACTCATCGGGCTCATTATTCCGATCGTCAATGTACTGGCCGTCTCCACCCTGATCTGGTACTCCGACCGGAGCATACAACCAGCCGAACGCCTGCGCATCACCCTGCGGGCCCTGATCGCCAATCCATTGATCCTCGGCTGTATTGCCGGCATGGTCTATTCCCGGTTTTTCGGAACCTTCCCGGTTTTTCTGGACAATACCTTTCGACTGGCCGCCACGGTGGCCTTGCCACTGGCCCTGCTTTCCATCGGTGGCACCTTGACCTTACGAAACCTCAACACCTACCTGGGCCAAGCCTTTTTAGGAGCAATCATCAAACTGCTGATTCTGCCGATCGTCGGCTGGCTGTTTCTCCGCCTGTTTGATGCGTCGCCGCTCTCCGTCCAGGTGGGCATGCTTTTCTTCGCCCTGCCCACCTCTTCGGCGATCGTCGTGCTTTCATCGCAGCTCAACAGCGACACGGAATTGGCCGCTGCGGCCATCGCTCTTTCCACGCTGCTCTCTTTCTTCTCCATGAGTGCCGTGCTGTTAATCTTTTAACGCTCAGGGGCATATATGGCTGCACCAACCGATCAACGCACCTTCAAGCTAATTATCGAATACGACGGTTCGAACTTCCATGGCTGGCAGCGGCAGAAATCAGACCGCACCGTTCAGGAGACCATCGAAAAGGCCTTGGCGATCATGACCCGGGAAAAGGTCTCTCTCACCGGTTCGGGACGCACAGACGCCGGTGTCCATGCGTTGGGCCAGGCGGCCAGTTTCAAGACCCGCTCCGGCTTGACCGCAATGGCATTTCTCAACGGTCTCAACAGCCTGCTGCCAGACGATGTGGTGGTCCGTGCATGCGAACCGATGCCCGAGGGCTTCCACGCCCGCTTCGGTGTTCAATCCAAACACTACCGCTACCATATTCTCAACACACACCTGGCGCCGGCCATCGCTCGGCAGTATGTCTGGCATATCCGCAAGCCATTGGATGTGGCAGCCATGCGTCAAGCTGCCCAACTCGTGGTTGGCACCCACGATTTCAAGGCGTTCGAGGGCGCGGGAAGCCCCAGGGACCACACGGTACGTACGGTTACCGGCTCAACCGTAACGGCAGGCACTGGTGGGAAACTGACCTATGACATCCAGGCCAGCGGCTTTTTGCGTTTCATGGTCAGAAACATCGTCGGGACATTGGTGGATGTGGGCTTGGGCAAAATCGCCGCCGCCGATGTCGACTCCATCCTGCAATCAAAGGACCGCGCGCATGCCGGCGCCACGGCGCCGCCCCAGGGTCTGTTTTTGGTAGACGTGGCCTATTGAAAGACAGTGCCCATCCATCAATGGCCGGCTGCTTTTTTTGCCTTATACTTTCTCGTGCTTTGTGTAGTGGTTCGGTAAATGTTTATTGGTGTTTACAAACACATATGGACATTTTATATATAATTTCAGTAGCATTGTACATATCGATGCCTGTGCATGCATTTTTTCAATATGACGCTGTTGATCCGTTAGTATTTCTAAACCTCTAAACAATGGAATTGAAACACCATTAGCGGGGTATCAAATGGAAGAAAGCAAGACACGCTCTTATGGCCTGGCCAAAAAGCTGGCCTATCTTTTCGATTTGGAGAGTAACATAGACACGATACTCTCTGCTTCCATGTACTACCTCAACCAATTTATGAACGCCGAAAGGTCATCGGTATTTCTATTTCAACATTGGAACCAGAAGCTCACTATCTTCTCATCTCTCGATCTGGAAAAGCATGAAGTCCATATTCCAAAAGCAAGCGGTGTGGCCGGATGGGTGTTTGTGAACCGCAAGTCCGCCGTGGTGAACAATGCCTATGAGGACAGCCGCTTTTGTCAAGATGTGGATGCGTTGACAGGATTTCAAACGCGCAATATGGTCTGTTCGCCGCTAGTTGACACCAAGAAAAATTGCCTGGGCACCATCCAGTCGTTAAACAAGCAAAAGGGGGATTTTTCAACTGACGATCTTGAGTTGTTGGAACTGGCCGCAGGCATGGTGGCTGTAGCAATAAAAAATAGCGAACGGTATAATGAAATGATGGTTTCAAATGAAGCCAGTAGAAAATTCATACAACAAATCAATGACAGTATCACCAGTCCTGAACGTGTCGACCAGGCTCGAAAAACGGATGATGGAAAACAGTATTGAGATAATTTCTGACTATTGGGTTCACGTCCTCAAGCTGGAGTAAGTCATGAACAAGACCTTTCTGCATCAGTTTGCAAAATACCTGGATCCGGTTGCCAACCTAAAAATCATACTCAAGCATCGCATCATCTTCCTGGCCGTAATTGTCATCCTGACCCTCTTCTTGGGTGCCTTTATCCCCAAGCTCACCTTTAAGACGTCCATCCACGACCTGGTTATCGAAGATCTTCCGGAAAATAAACAGTATGAAGCATTCAAAGCCATCTTTGGATCCGAAGAAATTATTCGGTTGGTAATCAAATGCGAAAATGTTTTCGACCCGCTCAACTTTCAGAAAATTAACCAATTGGAAAAAGCGGCGGAATCCATAAATGGTGTTCAGCGGGTCATTGGATTGCCGGGAATCAAAAAGGCAGTGGATCTTTCAGGTAACTGGTCCATGGAAAAGTTTGTTGCTTTTGTCTCGGGCGTTGATCTTTTCAAACGCAACCTCATTTCCGAAGATCGCAATACCACAGTAATCACCCTGGTGCTAGAGGAAGCGGCGATCCAATCTGAGGTCATCGCCTCAGTACAACGGCTGATCGATGAAACAGAGCCTTCGCTTCGTTTGTACCAGGTTGGCATGCCGCTGGTCTCGCAGGCATTGGCCCAATTTACCCAGAGGGATTTTATGCGCCTGCCGCCGATTTCCTTTCTACTGATTGCTGCCGTTCTTTTCCTTATTTTCAGGAAGGTGGCCTATACCTTCATACCCCTTTCCTGCATTTTCGTTTGTCTGATCTGGACATTCGGCATGGTGTCCATTTTGAAGGTGCCGCTATCGATTCTGACCATGATCGTACCGGTGTTTCTCATTGCCGTGGGAACGGCCTATTGCCTTCATACCCTTGCTGAATTTCGCGCGTCATCCACACCCGATCGACTGCCCACACAAACGGCAACGCTAACGCTATCCAAAACCGCTTTGCCAACGTTTCTGGCCATTATGACCACCATGCTTGGCTTGGGTTCGCTCTTCATCAACCGGATATCCGCTATCCGGGAATTTGCGCTTTTCGCATGCATCGGGATGACCGTCTTCTTGATTCTGATCATGACCTACCTGCCCGTAATGCTCTCTTTTCTTTCCTTCCGGCAGGGCAGTCCTTCAGATGAGAAACCCGAAGCGTCGTTGTTGGATCGCTTTATCAACGGGATTGTCAATCTGAACCTGCATCATCAGCGAATAACACTCATGGTGCTTGCCGGTATCGTGGCGTTTGCCGGTGTTGGATTGTTTCGTCTGCAAACCGAAACCAATCCGGTCGGCTTTTTCAAAGCAGATACCCAGGTGGTCAAAAATTTCCATGATATCTATCAGGATCTCTCGGGCAGCTTTCCGGTCAATGTGGTCATGACCTCGCCGACGGAGGACTATTTCGAGAACGCCGTGCACATTGCAGGTATCGAAAAGCTTCAACGTTACCTGGACGGTCTTCCCGGTGTGGACAAAACCATCTCTTTTGCCGACTACCTCAAGCTGGTCAACTATACATCCAATCGCTTTGATCCGGCATACTACAAGCTGCCAACCGAATCCTGGGAACTAAGGATGTTGATGAATACCTATAAATCCCTGTTGGGAATGGACATATTCA
>JASFFF010000129.1:0-8848 GCA_050124445.1 Desulfosarcina sp. | reverse complement strand
TGGCCGACCGACTGATTGTTTTTGACGACGTCAGCGCACGGCTGTTCGACGGCAGCTACCAGGATTTCTTGGAAAAGGGTGGCTGGGGGGATGACGCCGCCATGGGTCGTCGGCATGTTGATCAAGACGAAGCAGCAGCTCCGTCAGCACCCCGATTCAACAAGAAAGAGATTCGCCGGATGCGGTCGGAAATCATCACCGAGAAATCCAAGGTGCTCAAACCCATGCAAAATGCCATCACACAGGCGGAAAAAGAGATCGAGGCAAACGAGCGTTTGTTGGATCAGGCCAACCGCGACATGGTAGCGGCCTCACAGCAGGGAGACGGCGAGTGCATTGCCCGTCTGTCCCAGCAGATCCGCTCCTGCCAGGATATCATCGAAACACGCTTTGCAGCCATGGAAGCCCTGGACGAGCAGCGCCGGCGGTTGGAGAAAAAATTTGAACGGCAATTGGCCGAGTTGGAGGGTTGAAGCCTGCAGCTGGACAATACAAAGCTGAGATCCGGTTTCAGTAACCCGACAGCGGTACATGCGGCCTTTGATTGGTTGTCTTCAAACCGGGTGCTTTGCACCCGGTAGCAACCGCAACCATTGAAGCACTATGGTGCTTTGACTCTTCAATCCCGCAAGTCGAAATGCCGGCACGGGTAACGGACCCAATCCATTGCGATGGTGAATCGTCTGTCGAATCGTCCGTGGGAGCGCATACCACTTGACCCATAAATCCATCCTTTTGATCCATCCGCCGGTAACCAAACCCTGCGAACCCCCGGCAGGTCTGGCCAAGCTGGCCGGATCGCTGCGAGAACACGGGGTCGACTGCCGCATCCTCGATGCCAGCATCGACGGTCTGCTTCACCTACTCGATCGGCCGGCAGCAGCCAGCGACACCTGGACCCGCCGGGCCTGGACTCGCCGAACGGACCATGTCCAAGCCTTGCGGACCATGGACCTATTTGGCAACCGGGCGCGCTATGAGCGCGCCGTGATGGACCTCAACCGGCTCCTGCACACAAGCGCTCTTTGCTTTCAAACCAGCCTGACTCTGGCCAACTACCAATCGGACCGTCTGTCACCGGTTCGCAGTGCGGATCTGATTCAGGCGGCAGAGCAATATGAAGCCAACCCGTTTTTCGCCGCCTTTTCCGCTCAACTGGGCGCCGTTTGGCATGATTGGGAGCCGGATGTGGTTGGGGTGTCGATCAACTTCATGAGCCAGGCCCTGTGTGCCTTTGCCATGATCGGCTTTATTAGACGACAGCTGCCCCGGACCACCGTTGTTTGCGGAGGCGGACTGGTCAGCTCCTGGATGCGCCTTCCCGGCCGGGGCAGCCCCTTTTCAGGCCTGATCGACGACATGGTCTGCGGTGCCGGCGAAAGTCGCCTGATCGCTTTGTGCACCGGCAGCGACGTGCCTACTGACAGCGTCATCGGCTATGATTGGGATGCGTTTCACCGGTACCGCTATCTGTCTCCGCTGCGGGTGATGCCGTACAGCACCTCCCGGGGCTGCTACTGGAAGAAATGTGCCTTCTGCCCCGAGACTGCCGAGGATGCGCCCTACAACACCGGCCCTCCGCGATCGATCAGCGAGGACCTGAAAGCAACCGGTGCCAGGATGGGCGCCGGACTGATCCATTTTCTGGATAATGCCCTCTCTCCCCGGTTCCTGGGATACCTGATCGACCATCCGCCCGGGATCCCCTGGTATGGATTCGCCCGGGTGACCCGTCACCTCACCGATGCCGGGTTTGTCCACGGGTTGAGGGTTGCCGGGTGCGTCATGCTCAAATTGGGCGTCGAATCGGGGGATCAGGCCGTACTGGATGCGCTGGCCAAGGGAGTCGATATCGGTATGGTTTCCCGGGCATTGAAAACCATCCACCAAGCAGGCATTGCCACCTACGTCTATCTGCTGTTCGGCACCCCGGCGGAAAACGAGGCCAGCGCGAATCGGACCCTGGCGTTTACCCGCGACCACGCGGCCCATATCGATTACCTCAATCTGGCCGTGTTCAACCTGCCTGCCCACAGCCGCGACGCCGCCAGTTTGGACACCCGTGAGTTTTACGCAGGCGACTTATCATTGTACCGAGAATTTGTTCATCCGCAGAGTTGGAACCGGAACCGTGTGAGACCGTGGCTGTCCAAGGTGTTCAGAAAACAGGCCGCCATCCGGCAGATCTTGAACAACGACCCACCCTATTTCACCTCCAACCACGCCCCGTTTTTCTCACTGGCCAAGCGATCGTATCCCAAATTAATGAGGTGAATCGATCGCCAGCCGGGATCTGGCCTTCAGATTCTCGACATTCTGCCGCATTATCCAGTTGATAGCGAACTGCAGGCTGCAGAGACCGTTTTCAGGCCGATCACGCCGGAGTTTTTCCCATCATCGGCGGGAGCACCGCCGGGAGACCACCACCACCCATGGTTTTTTCAACAGCCAGCAGGCCAAAGAGAGCAACAGGGCGCCCATGACCGCTCCGAGATGGATGAAGGCCACCGCCATCAAGCCGGCCATGGGCAGGTTCACGGTGGGCAGGTTCTTTAACGCCGCCAGCACGCCGGATATCAGCGCCAGCCCCAGCAGTACGACCCGGACGACACCGCTGGCAGACAGCCGGACGGCGTTGTTGCCACGCTGCAGGTAAACGATGGTGAGATAGGCTGCCAGACCCAGCAGCACGGCGCCGGAGAGGTAGTGGATGTTGAGATTGACAAAGAAATTGCGCGTCCAAGCGAAGCCCGGGATGTCGGCCACGTAGTAGCGGCCATACAGGGGCATGTTGCCGAAACCGGAAAAGATCGCCGTCAGCATCGCCAGCATGTAGGTCCATTTGACAACGCCGATGGATCGTCGAGTCAGCATCTTCACTCCTTCTGGTCGGGTGGCGAGCCGCCCGCACGCTTGCGCTGCAACACGGCGGCCATCGCACCGATGATGGGCCCGGCGACCAGTGCCGTCGCCAGGTTGTTGGTCGAGGCCATGGCCGCGGTGACGCCGTTGAGGTGCGGTCTGCCGGCTGCGGTCTTGATCGATGCATCCAGCACGTCAAAGGGAATCGGGGAGACATAGAGGGTGTTGGTGCCCCCGTTCTCCTTTTCACCATAGATGAACCCGTTCATCTCGTCGGCCAGCCAGCGGGCCCGCTCGATGATCTCCTTTCTGGGGCCGATGGTCTGGACCTCTTTGGGGCAGGCCTCGATGCAGGCCGGCAGTTCGCCCTGGGCCACCCGGTCGTAGCAGCGGTCGCATTTGTACATCACCCCGTTGCCGGCATAGTTGGGCAGCAGGTTCATATAAGAACCCACGCCGGACTGCCGTTCGGGGATCTTCCAGGGACAGGCGGCCTTGCATTTGGCGCCGCCCATGCAGACCTGGGGATGAATGCGCACGATGCCGTTGTTTTGCGCAAAGGCGGCACCGAATGGGCACAGGTTGACGCAGGGCGCGTTGTGACAGTGCATGCACCGCCGGGGGATGTTGAGTTCGAACTCACGGCCCTCATGGCTGCCCCGGGCGGTCTGGACGTAGAGCCAGTTGTAGGGGGTCAGCCGGTCCTGAACCGCCTGCTTCTCAATCGATGACCAGTCGGCGATCTTGACCCGATCCGTGGGATACATGACCGGCATGGGTTTTTCCAGCACCGGGAATTTGGTCGCGTTGATGTCACGGCAGGCCTCCACACAGGCCTCACAGCCGATGCATTTGGTCAGATCGAACAGCGTACACAGCTGAGAACCGCTGGCCGCCATCACCGATCCGGGCAGCAGCAAACCCGTAGCGGTTGCTGCACCGGCATAGAGTCCGGCTTTCAGAAAGGTGCGGCGGGTGACGCGCTTGGACATACGATACGCTCCTTGGCTGGGCTTGAAATATGCCTGCATTATGGTTTTTCTGCCAGGTGGCAGCGGGTGCAGCTGATCGGCGGCCGGGTCTGCCGTGCCTTGAGCTTTGTGTCGATATGGCAGTCGATGCACTGGGTGTGCAAGGCGACCAGATAGTGCTCGATTTTTTCTTCCTCGCTGAGGTCGGCGGCCGCTTCAAACCTGGGGAAACCCGCTTCTGTATGACAATCCCGGCAGTTGGTATCGACCTCCGTGTTGCTGGGTTCGATGTCGTGATGGCAGCGGTCGCAGCTTATGTTGTAGTCGTTGATATGCTTGCCATGGGCGAAGGTGACGGCGCCGGCATAGATTTTAATAGGGTCGGCATCGGGGAACTGGTACGTAAAGGTAAAAGGCATGTCATCAGCCAAGGCCACACCGCCCGGTACGAACAGACAGAGCAGCAAGGCCGGTATGACCAATCGCCAGCGGCAGCCAGGCATCATGCGAACATCTCCACGTTAGTCGGTTTCATGTTTCCAGATCAAATTATAGTAAGCATCAAGCGGCGGGTGCAAGCCGAAACAGCTGGGTATCATTCCAGCAAGTGCAGAATATCCCGGGGATGTCGAACCAGCGTCTGGCAGCCGTTTTCTTCAAGCTCCTTGGGTCCCCTGAACCCCCATCCGACCCCCACCGCATGCATGCCGGCCGCCGAGGCGGTCTGCATGTCCGCGACGCTGTCGCCCACGAATAGGAAAGCAGACGGCGACAGCTCCATCTGCCGGGCAATATACAGTGCCGAGGCCGGATCGGGCTTCACCGGGAAATCGTCGCTCTGACCCATAACCATCTTAAAGTCCTGAAGGTTGAAATAGGCCTTTACATAGCGCATGGTAAAGTCGTGTGGTTTGTTGGACAGCACGGCCAGCGGCAGCCCCATTTTTTTGAGGCTGTCCAACAGATCCAAGATACCATCGTAGGGCCGAGTTTTTCGGTTCCAGTTCTCCCAGTAAATTTCCCGCGCCCGCTGCACACATTGGCGGACCATGACATCCGAGCGTCCGGCCAGCGGCAGCGCCCGGGTGACCAGCATCTGAAGGCCGCTGCCGATGAAACGCCGGTAGTCGTCCAGGGTATGGCCGTCAAAGCCATATTCCGCCAGCATCATGTTGACTGAATCACCAATATCCGCAAGGGTGTCCAGCAAGGTACCGTCCAAGTCAAAGATGATGGCATGAAAGTTGGTCTTCACGTTAGATTCATTTTTCATATGGGCTTCCACTAATGAATAAACAACCCCCAAAAGACAAATCACCAATAAAACCCAAATCCCAATAATCACTGTCGCAATGCATCAGAGTCGTACCCTATTTGAATTTGATTATTGAATATTGGCATTTATTTGGAACTGGGCGGTTGTCATTTGTTATTTTCACTCACAAACTGTTGTCATCTGGCGTGCGTGCACCATATCCAACCGAACCATCGACCCTGAACCCTGAACGCTCAACCCTGAACCCTGAACCGGTTCTATCCTCCCGACCGCCTGACCGTATAGCCCATGTTTTTTAATTCGGCCATCAGCCTGTCCCGGTGATCGCCCTGGATCTCGATGATGCCAGCCTTTACCCGTCCGCCGCTGCCGCACTTCTGCTTAAGGGTTTTGGCCAGCTGTTTCAATCCGTTCGCATCCAACGGAATGCCGGTAATCACGCTCACCCCCTTGCCCTTGCGGCCTTTGGTGGCTCTGCTGACCCGCACAATCCCATCGCCGAGGGCCGTTGCCGTCTCCTTGGCACAATTGCATCGATCCAGACCCTGGTTGCAGGTCGGGCAGGTTCGACCGTGATCGGTGGAGTAGACCAGCCGGCTGTTGTGGTTTTCACGTCGCGCCATGACAATTCTTGTATGACAAGCCGCTTTTAGAAAGCAACCTTGCGCCTCAATTGTTTTAATTTGCCCCGCCGCGTCTTGCGGTCCATGCGCCGCTGCGAGGCTCCGTGCCTGGGACGGGTGGGCTTGCGCTTTTTAGTCGGCACCGACACACGGCGTATCAGTCGCGCCAAGCGCATGCGTGCCGCCTCTCGGTTCTTCTCGAAGGTGCGGTGCTCCTGAGCCTTGATCACAATGACGCCGTCCTTGGTGATGCGCCGGTCTCGCATGCACAGCAATTTGGCTTTGCAGGACTCCGGCAGTGACGATGCCCCGACGTCGAAACGAAGATGTACCGCCGAGGCCACTTTATTCACATTCTGACCGCCGGCACCCTGAGCACGAATGGCGCCGATGTCGATTTCGTCATCCATTAGAAACAAGCGGTTGGATATCCTCAGCATGGTCTCTTAATTCATTCGGTGAATACGGCGTGCCCATCTGAAGGCGGCATCTATAGTATCATACAGCGGGCACCACCTGGCAAGGCCTGCCGGCTCAAAACAAGCCCTGCAAAATTGGCCTTGCTTTTCCGGCATTGTTTCTATAAATAGTAACGCTTGGTGTCGGCTCGTGCAGCCGAAAGGCGAGTATCGTAGACTACAACACGTTGATGAAAAAGGGGAAAAGATGAAACGGGCAATACTGGCGGTAATGATGATGGCAGTGATGCTGCCCTCTCCGGTGTTGGCAATGGATCCGGTTAAAATTGGTATGATTACCACCCTTTCCACCAAAGGCGGCTACCTGGGCGAGGAGATCCGTGACGGCTTTCGACTGGCCATCGATCAGGAGGACGGCAAATTGGGGGGGATACCGGTGGAACTGCTGGTGGACGACGACGGCCGCAAACCCGAGAAGGCCAAACAGATCGCCGAGCGGTTCATCAAACGCGACAAGGTGACGATCTTGACCGGCATCGTTTTTTCCAACGTGGCCATCGCCGTGGTTCCCAAGGTGGTGAGGCAGGGAATGATCTATATCAGCCCCAACGCCGGTCCGTCACTGCTGGCTGGCAAAGGCTGTCATAAATATTACTTCAACGTGGCCTACCAAAACGATAACCTCGACGAAGTGGTGGGCAAATACGTCAGCGAGGCTGGATTCAAGAACGTCTATCTGCTGGCGCCCAACTATCCGGCCGGCAAAGACCATCTGGCCGGATTCAAACGCTACTACCGAGGAACCATCGCCGGCGAGGTCTATACCAAGCTGGGACAATCGGACTACGCCGCCGAAATCGCCGCCCTGCGGGCCGCCAAGCCCGACGCGGTGTTCTTCTTCCTGCCGGGCGGCATGGGCATCAATTTTCTCAAGCAATACGCCCAGGCCGGATTGAATCAGGTCATCCCGGTCTTCGGACCGGCGTTCTCGTTTGACGAACGTCTGCTTCAGGCAGTTAAAGACGCGGCCATCGGGGTTAAAAATGGATCCCAATGGACCCATGACCTGGAAAATCCGGCCAACCGCCAGTTTGTGGCCGCCTTTCAAAAGGCCTACGGTCGCATCCCCACCCTATACGCCAGCCAGGGCTACGATGCCGCCAGGCTGCTGGGCAGTGCGCTGAAAAAGGTTGGCGGCGATATTTCCGACGCGGATGCCTTGCGAGCCGCCATTGCCAAAGCCGATTTCGATACGGTGCGGGGAAAATTCTCCTTTTCGGCCAACCAGCATCCCATTCAGGACCTCTACATCCGCGAAGTGGTCAAGGATGCCGGCGGCAGGTATACCAACCGGACCCTCAAGGCGGTGTTCACCGATCATGGCAACGTCTATGTTGACCAGTGCAAAATGGATTGATCCCGATTGCGACCCTGAATCGGCATGTACAACCAATGCCCCGGTTGATTGGCCAACGAGCAAAGGATCGGCCGGAGGATAGCTGCTTAAAACGTCCGGCATAAAAATGGGTGCACCCTGGAAAGGAAGGCACACCGGACGAAACGGTGTGCTGACAAGGGCCGAAGCGGGACGCCGATAGCGGACGCACGACGGAGTCGACATGCTTTTATTCATTGAACAACTGCTCAACGGCATTCAGCTGGGCATCATGCTGTTTCTCATGTCCGCCGGACTGACATTGGTGTTCGGCATCATGCAGGTAATTAACCTGGCCCACGGTTCGTTTTATATGTTTGGGGCGTATGTAGGCGCCACGGTCGCCGCGCGCACGGGATCGTTTGTGATGGGCGTCCTGGTTGCGCTGCCCGCAGCGGCCGTGGTGGGCATGCTGGTTGAGGTTCTGGTGCTGCGGCGTCTTTACAAGAAGGATCACCTGGACCAGGTGCTGGCGACATTCGGCCTGATCCTGTTTTTCAACGAGTTGACGCGTGTATTGTGGGGGCGCCAACCGCTTTTCATGGACGTTCCAGCGTGGCTTTCCGGAAGCGTTGAAATCATTTCCGGTGTGCCCTACCCCACCTATCGTGTGGCCGTCATCGGCGTGGGAATCGTGGTGGGAGTGCTGCTGTACCTGCTGTTCACGCGCACCCGCATCGGCATGCAGATCCGTGCCGGGGCCAGCAACCGAGAAATGGCCGGCGCGCTGGGCGTCAACATCCGCTTGTTGTACACCCTGGTTTTCGGCCTGGGGACATTGTTGGCCGGTCTGGCCGGTGTCATGGCCGGTCCCATCCTGGCCGTGGAAGCCGGCATGGGCGAGAGCATTCTCATCCTGACCTTCGTGGTCATTGTCATCGGTGGCATCGGGTCCGTCCGCGGTGCCCTGGTTGGGGCCCTGCTGGTCGGTTTGGTGGATACCCTCGGCCGGGCCTTCCTGCCCGTTTTGCTGCGTCTATTTCTCAGCCCGGCTTACGCCGATGGTGCAGCAGCCTCCCTGGCATCCATGTCGGTCTATCTGCTTATGGCCGGGGTATTGATATGGCGGCCCACGGGCCTTTTGCCGGCGTATGCATGAACAGGCAGGCCATGACCGAAGGCTATCAGTCGACTTTACTGACCGTAAACCACGAAACCTGACAGTCGAGACGCTGTCGACATACCAGCAATCCAATGAACCTGTTACCGACAAATCGTAAATCCCTGTGCATCACCGTGGGCAGCAGCCTGCTGGTGATGCT
>JASFFF010000128.1:0-8893 GCA_050124445.1 Desulfosarcina sp. | reverse complement strand
TTGGTCTGCGGCGTGACGGCCAGGTTAAAGACGGTCTGCCCACGTTTGGCGGTGATGCGAACCTCAGCGCCCTTCCCTAAGGCAACCAGCCGGTTAATGTCGCTCCATGAGGCCACCGTCTCACCATCAACTGCCACAATCGTATCTCCAGCCCGCAGATCCACCCGGGCAGCTGGACTTTGATTGGCAACGTGGTTGATCACCGGTCGAATGTCTTCGGTGCCGATGAAATAGAAAAACCCAGCATAAATGATCACCGCCAGCAGCAAATTGAAAAAGGGCCCGGCGGCCACGATCAAAATTTTCTTGAATACGTGCTTGTGGGTGAACGAGAGCGGTATCAGTTCAGGCGCCAGTTCGGCATCGGGCTCATCACCGACCATCTTGACGTATCCCCCCAGGGGGATGGCCGAGATACGATAGTCGGTAATGCCGATGGTTTTACCGATCAAACGTGGACCGAAACCCAGGGAGAATTTCTCAACACCGACGCCAAACAACCGGGCAACGAGAAAATGACCCAACTCATGAAAAAAGATAAGAATGCCAAGGACGACGACAAAGGCGAAAATACTGGTGGTCATAGGCGTACGTTAGCGCTCCTGCGTGCGGATCAATGCATGGGCCGTTTCGCGCGCCCATCGGTCCGCGGCAATGATTTGGTCTAAATCTGCATGGTCTGTTTGCGTGTGACGATTCAAGGTCCGGTCGATAATCTGAAAAATGCCGTTAAAGGGCAGCCGGTTTTCCAGAAACGCTTCCACGGCGATTTCATTGGCAGCGTTGAGTACTGCCGGCCAGACACCCCCCTGCTTGCCTGCCTGATAGGCCAGAGTCAAGCATGGAAAGCGTTTCAAATCCGGATAGTCGAAGGTCAGTTGCCCGATTTGGGCAAAATCTGGCGCCGGAATATCCAACGGCAGCCGCTGCGGATAAGAAAGGCCGTAGGCGATGGCCCCTTTCATGTCCGGAATGCCCATTTGGGCAATCACGGCCCCGTCGGCATAGGTGACCATGGAATGAACGATGCTCTGGGGGTGGACCACCACCTTGATCCGGTCAAAATCCATATCGAACAGCCACCGTGCTTCGATCACTTCCAGGCCCTTGTTCATCAAGGTGGCCGAATCGATGGTAATCTTGCTGCCCATGGACCAGTTGGGGTGACGCAGCGCCTCTTGGGGAGTGATCGCACTGAAATCAGCCGGCGGCCGTTGCAGAAACGGACCACCCGACGCGGTCAGCAGAATTTCACGCACACCGTTGGGTCCTTGACCGACCATGCTCTGAAAGATGGCGCTGTGCTCGCTGTCTATGGGCATCAACCTGACGCCTCGCTCGGCGATGCGCTGCATCACAATCGCACCGGCCATAACCAAGGTTTCCTTGTTTGCCAGAGCAATGTCTTTGCCGGCATCGATGGCGGCGAGGGTCGGTGCCAACCCGGCTGCGCCAACCATGGCGCCCAGTACCATGTCAGTCTCTTCGCAGGTGGCCGCCTGGATATACCCGGCCTCACCGTAGACAATCTCTACGTCACAGGCGGTCGGCAGCAAAACTTTCAATTGTCTGGCGTGCGCAGCGTCTGCAACAGCGGCCAATCGCGGGGTGAAAGCAATGATCTGTTGCGCCAGCGCATGCACGTTGGTCCTGGCCGTCAGCGCATCGATAGAAAACCGGTCCGGGAATTGGCTGACGATTTCAAGGGCACTGCATCCAATCGAACCGGTTGCCCCCAATATGGAAAGTGACTTCATGGTCGTAGCGCCTCTCTTGCCTGTATGGCGATTCCGGTCAGAATATACTGTTTTTTAGCAGATAGGCAAGTGGCGAGGCAAACAGCAGGGCGTCCAATCGGTCGAGGAACCCCCCATGGCCGGGCAGCAGCCAGCCGGAGTCCTTGATGCCAGCCGATCGTTTGAATTCGGAAGCAAATAGATCCCCGACCTGTCCGGCGATGCCGATCAGCAGGGCAAAACAGACACTCGGCAGCAGGGCCAGAGAAGGCAACAGCAGTATCTTGGCCAGCAAGGCCACAACGGTATTGGCCACCAGACCCCCGATGCTGCCCTCGATGGTCTTTTTGGGACTGACCCAGGGGCACAGCTTGTGGCGGCCCAGATACGTGCCTGAATAGAAGGCGCCGGTATCTCCAGCGGCGACGATCAGCAGCAGCCAGAAGATCCACTGGGTCCCGTTTTGGTCAAAGCGCAGCAGGATTAAAAACGACAGGAACACCGGGATGTATATCAGGCCCAACAGTTGCTTGGCCACCAGGCTGGGGGCCTGGGTGTCGGTTTTGAAAAGCGGTAAGGTCAAGCCGGCCACCAGGATCAGGTCGGCGGCGAGAATCAAGGGGATGCGATCCAAGTGTCCGCCATAGGCCGACCAGACGATCACCGGTGACAGACAAAGTCCCAGCAGGGGAATCAGTCGCGCGATGACGGCGGCATCCGATCTGAAGACGGCACGGTAATACTCCCAGAGCGTCAGAACGCTGACTGCGGCGATCAATAGGCCAAAAATCAAACCACCGGCGGAGACCATCAGGTAGAGGATCGGCAAGGCGACAATTCCGGTGATCCAACGTTTAAGGTGCATTTGCCTGTGTGTGTAACTCCGGTTAATAGGAGTCAGAATTGTCGATTCCAGCTTAGGTCGACGGCACCGCGCCGAACCGTCGTTCCCGATTCTGGAAGTCCTTGAGAATGGTTACGAACTCATCTTCGCCGAAATCGGGCCAGAGGGTCGGTGTAAAGAAGATTTCCGCATAAGCGATTTGCCAGAGAAGAAAGTTACTGATCCGCTTTTCGCCGCTGGTGCGAATCAACAGGTCAGGGTCCGGCATGCCGCAGGTATACAGGTGGTCGGCCACGACTTCGGCTGTCACTGCCGTTGGATCCAGCCTGCCCCGCTGGACCCCAAGAACGATACGTTTGACCATATCAACAATTTCAGTGCGGGCACCGTAACTGAGTGCCAGGTTCAGGATCATCTTCTGGTTGGTGGCGGTCGCCGCCATAACCGCCTTCAAATCGTCACGAACCGCCTGGGGCAACCGGTCGATCTGTCCGATGGTGTTCAGGCGGATATCGTTTTCCAGAAGCGTTTGGCGTTCAGATTTAAGGAATCGCCGCAACAGCAACATGAGTCCCGAGACCTCAGGTTGCGGCCGCTGCCAGTTTTCAGTGGAAAAGGCGTATAGCGTCAGCGTGGAAATATTGAGTTTGCGGGCGGTTTGCACGATTGTCCGCACAGCTTCCGCCCCTTTTTCATGCCCTTTGATGCGATTCAGCAGGCGCTTTTTGGCCCAGCGGCCATTGCCGTCCATGATCACGGCAACATGTTTGGGCATTCGGTCAGGGTCGAGTTCATTCCGCTTGGAAGAGGATGAACTAGAATTCAAGGATTTCTTTCTCTTTTTCTTTGTATATCTCGTCAATCTGTTTGATAAAGTCGTCGGTGATCTTCTGCACGTCATCCTGGGCTTTAAAGGCGTCGTCTTCAGAGATATCGCCGTCTTTTTTAAAGCCCTTGAGCAGGTCGTTGGCATCCCGGCGGATGTTGCGTGCGGCGATTTTATGCTCCTCACACATTTTACTGACCACCTTGACCAACTCTTTTCTGCGCTCTTCGGTCAGCGGTGGGATGGAAATACGAATCAGCTTGCCGTCGCTTGAGGGGGTCAACCCAAGATCGGACTTCAAAATGGCTTTTTCGACATCCTTGATGGCAGAAACGTCCCAGGGCTGGATAACGATCAGGCGGCTCTCAGGCACGGACAACGAGGCCATCTGATTGAGTTGGGTCTGCGTGCCGTAATAATCCACCCGAATTCCGTCTAAAAGCGACAGGGACGCGCGTCCGGTTCTCACTCGCTTGAGTTCATTTTCAAGATCTACGATGGTTTTTCCCATCCGCTCCTTGGTTTCCTGAAGTGTTTCTTCGATCATGACGTGGGCACCTCGTTGAAACGGGGTTATTATGCGGGAACGGCAAATTCCGGTCGTGGAGAAGTTATCCGCCGATTGTGGTTCCGACTGCTTCTCCGCTGACCACCTTATGGATATTGCCCTTTTCCTTTAGATTGAAAACCATCAATGGGAGCTGGTTGTCCATGGCCAGGGAAATGGCGGTCATGTCCATGACCTTGAGCTGCCTTTCGAGCACTTCCATGTAGCTGATGGTTTCGATAAACCGGGCATCGGAATTGCGCTCTGGATCGGAGTCGTAAAGCCCGTTGACCTTGGTAGCCTTGAGCAGTATCTCTGCATGGATCTCCTTGGCACGCAGAACCGCTGCAGTATCGGTGGTAAAATACGGGTTGCCCGAGCCGGCGGCAAAGATAACAACCCGTCTTCTTTCAAGATGTCGCAGCGCCCGACGCAGGATGTACGGCTCGGCCACCTCGTGCATGCTAATGGCCGTCTGAACCCGGGTCTGAATTCCCTTTTTCTCCAACGCATCCTGTAGTGCCAAGCTGTTGAGCACCGTGGCCAGCATACCCATGTGATCGGCCGAGGTTCGCTCCATGCCAAAAGAACTGGCGGCCACACCGCGAAAAATATTTCCGCCACCGACCACGATGGCCAGCTGCACGTTCAATTCTACGATGGAACGCACCTCTTCGGCCACATACGAGAGCATATTGGGGCAAATGCCAAAGCCCTGATCGCCCATCAGGGCTTCCCCACTGAGTTTGAGCAATATGCGTTTGTATTTAACGGTCACGATTACTCTGCCCCGACCTGAAATCTGGCGAAACGCTTGATTGTAATTTTCTCACCGGTCTTGGCGATTACTTCATTCAGGTAGTCAGCTATGGTCTTGTCGGGCTCCCTGACGTACTGCTGATTCATCAGACAGTTCTCTTTAAAAAATTTGTTCATTTTGCCTTCGGCAATCTTTTCGACCATCTTCTCGGGCTTGCCCATTTCAAGAACCTGGGCCTTGTAAATTTCACGCTCGCGGTCAATCACCGCCTGAGGAACGTCCTCAGGAGCGATGCCCACCGGGTTGGTTGCCGCAACATGCATGGCGATATTTTTGGCGAATACCTTGAAATCATCCGTTTTGGCCACGAAGTCGGTCTCGCAGTTGACTTCTACCATGACGCCGATTTTACCACCCATGTGAATGTACGACTGAACGGTGCCCTCGGACGTAGCGCGGCCGGCCCGTTTGGCGGCGGTGGCGATGCCTTTCTTTCTGAGAAAATCGATGGCCTTTTCAAGATCACCGTCGCACTCGGTCAGCGCGGCTTTGCAATCCATCATACCGGCTCCAGACTTCTCTCTAAGTTCTTTTACCATTGCTGCACTTATCGTGGACATTTGGATTATTCTCCCGTCGGTTCTGCTTCTGAGGTTGCCGCTTCTGCCGAGGCATCGCTGGATTCACCGGCGGCGCCTTTACGGATAATTTCGACCACCGGCCCATCGGTGCCGTCGGAGATAACCTTGCGTTCGCCGGGTTTGAGTTCTGCGGCCGCGCTCTCCAATTCGGTCTCCTCTTCTCCCTTGTCTGCTTCGGCTTGCTGGCGCTCTTTGTAGCGCGCTTTGCCTTCGATACAAGCATCGGCCATTTTCGAAGTGATCAGACGGATGGCCCGAATGGCGTCGTCGTTGCCAGGAATCGGATGGTCGATCTCGTCGGGGTCGCAGTTGGTGTCAACGACGGCCACAATGGGGATACTCAGGCGGCGGCCCTCACGCACGGCAATGGCTTCGTTTTTCGGATCGATAATGAATATGGCGCCGGGCAGTTTGGTCATGCTGCGGATGCCGCCCAGGGTGCTGTCCAGCTTGGTGCGCTCCTTGCCCAGTTTCAACCGCTCTTTTTTGGGAAACAACTCGATGGACCCGTCGTTTTCGATGGTGTTGAGGTAGTTGAGCCGGTCGACACTTTTTTTAACCGTCTGGAAATTGGTCAGCATGCCGCCCAACCAGCGGTTGTGCACGTAAAACATCTCAGCCCGGTTGGCCTCCTCGTAAATGGATTCACGGGCCTGCTTTTTGGTACCGACAAATAGGACCGATTTGCCCGCGGCAACGGTATCGACGATAAAATCGTAGGCATTGCGGAACATGCGCACGGTCTTTTGCAAGTCGACAATGTAGATGCCGTTTCTGGCCCCGAAGATATAGGGCTTCATCTTGGGGTTCCAGCGTTTGGTCTGGTGTCCGAAGTGGACCCCGGCTTCCAGCATTTCTTTCATGGTTACATAAGCCATCGGTATCTCCTTGCTGTTGGTTTGGCCTTCGCCCGCTTCATCCCCGAATCCGACTTTCCCAAGGAAAGCACCGGGATTGAGTCCACGGACGTGTGGTTTAAAAACGTGTTTAATTAACAAAAAAACATATCACTCGCAAGCCAAAAATTTGGAATCGCGGCCATCATTTCAGGGGTGAGGCAATTCTTGCGGATGGTACAAACGGCTCGCCGATACTTGGATTAATTATCCGTTGAAAGGCGGCGCCGACCCGCCATGTTTTTTCACCAAGGCAACCCGATCATGGCCGCTGTAATCCTTACGGATACACGGCGTTTCATAGCAACCGGCATCCCCGGCAATGGTGCGCACGTCCTTGGCCTGGTCACAGCCCATCTCTAAGGCAAGCATCCCGCCGACGCTTAGATACCGGCAGGCCGTGACGATAATCCGGCGCAGGCAGGCCAACCCGTCTCCGTCGCCATCTACGGCCATCGGAGGCTCGTGATTACGGATTTCCGGTTGAAGATCGTTCAGATCATGGCTGCGGATGTAAGGCGGATTGGAAACGATGAGATCGAACGTGCCACGATCCGGCGCGAGCGCCTGTTCCCAACAGCCACAATACCAGTCAATGCGATGATTCACCTGGTGGCTGCAGGCGTTTTGGCGGGCCGTTTGCAGCGCCGCATGGGATCGGTCCGTGGCCACGTAGCGGTGTTCCGGGTGCTCGTGGGCCAAGGCGATGACCACAGCACCCGAACCGGTACCCAAGTCCAGCACCCGTTTGGGCGACCCACCGGGGTCATCGAGAATCGGCAGTACCGCCTCCACCAGACATTCCGTTTCCGGGCGGGGAATCAGCACGGACGGGTTCACCGCCAGCGTCAGGGACCAGAATTCCTTGGCCCCGGTGATGTAGGCCAGCGGTTCGCGGTTCACCCGCCTTTTAATCAGCGCCTTGTAACGGCTAAGCTCATCTTTGCCCAAGGGCTTGTCGTGATTCAGGTAGAGATCGATGCGACGCATCCCCAGGCTGTGGGCCAAAAGGATTTCGGCTTCGCTGCGGGCCCGGTCGAGCGCATGGCGCTGAAAAAACCCAGTCGTCCATTTGACCAGTTCCAGTATCGTCCATGATCGCGCTTCAGGCATCGGTGCTTTCGGCATGCTGAAGCGCCTGACTCTGATAATAGGTGATCAGCGGGTCGATGATGGCATCCACTTCCCCCTGGAGAATCGATTCCAATTTATAGAGGGTCAGGCCGATGCGGTGGTCGGTGACGCGGCCCTGGGGGAAGTTGTAGGTTCGGATTCGCTGGCTGCGGTCGCCGGTGCCCACCTGATTCTTGCGCGTTTTGGAGCGTGCTTCGTTCTGCTCTCTGACCATCTGGTCAAACAGGCGCGACCGCAACACCTTCAATGCTTTGGCCTTATTCTTATGTTGGGATTTTTCATCCTGGCAGGTGACCACCAGGCCGGACGGCAGGTGGGTGATGCGAACAGCAGAATCGGTTGTATTGACAGACTGGCCGCCTGGCCCCGAGGATCGGTACACATCCACCTTGATGTCGTTGGGGTCGATGGTCAGTTCGATCTCCTCGGCCTCGGGAAGCACCGCAACGGTCACGGCAGAGGTATGGATGCGCCCCTGGGTTTCGGTGACCGGTACCCGTTGAACCCGATGGGTCCCGCTTTCGAATTTCAGGCGGCTGTAAGCCCCTTTTCCGCTGACATTGGCAATGATCTCCTTGAGTCCGCCGACACCGGTCGTATGATGATCCATGACTTCCACTTTCCAGCGACGGGCATCGGAATAGCGCTGATACATCTTGAACAAATCGCCGGCGAACAGGCCGGCCTCATCACCGCCGGTACCGGCGCGTATCTCCAGAATCACGTTTTTTTCGTCCAAGGGATCCTTGGGAATCAGCAGAATCTTCAACGCCTCCTGCAGCCGCTCTTTTTCCCGCTCCAGGCGATCGACCTCTTCAGCGGCCATCTGTTTCATCTCGGGGTCATCGTCGTTGAGCAACTCCAGACTGTCATCCAACTCGCGATCCACCTGCTTGTATTGCCGGAAGGCCGTTACCACGGGTGAAATATCCGCATGCTCCCGAATATACTTTTGATACGCCTCCCTATCCTGAACCACCTCTGGATCGGACAGAAGCCGCTCCAACTCCAGGAAACGATCTTCCACACCTTTTAGCTTGTCAAACATGGGCACCACCAATTCATGAGGGGCCGCCACCGCTATCATTCAATTCAGCAGGTGATAACAGGCGGCCGACCGTCGGAAACGATAGGGGGAAATGCTCGGGGCAGGCAGGACCCGGTGCCAGTCATGTTTGCCAGGCACCGGATGCGACCTGAAGGAAGATGGGGTCAAAAACGCTATTGATTCTGGAATTTTTCGTATTTTTTTCTGAATCGCTCGATACGGCCGGCCGTATCCACCAGCTTCTGTTTACCGGTAAAAAACGGGTGGCATTTGGAGCAAATTTCCACACGTATGTCCTTCTTGGTCGAACCGACCTCCACAATGTTACCACAGGCACATTGAATGGTTGTGTCAAAATAATCCGGATGGATGTCAGTTTTCATTGTAATCTCAACCCCCTATATGAATCTTAAGCATTCATTGAATCCAGGAAATCGGCATTATCACTTGTTCCATTCATT
>JASFFF010000127.1:0-8898 GCA_050124445.1 Desulfosarcina sp. | reverse complement strand
CCCCTTTTCCACCTGATGCCCGGCAGCCGATCCTTTTCCATTGCAACGGTAGGTTGCAACTTTAAATGCCGCTTCTGCCAAAACGCCGATATCGCCCAGATGCCGGCCGACCGCAATGGCATGGTAGCGGGCGATCGGGCGACGCCCGAGCAAGTGGTGTCTGCCGCGCTAAATCGAAACTGTGCCAGCATCGCTTACACGTATACCGAACCGACCATTTTCTTCGAATTCGCCTGCGACACCGCCAAACTGGCGCATCAGCAGGGCATAAAAAACGTTTTTGTGACCAACGGCTTCATGAGCGCCGAGGCCCTCGACTGGGTAAGCCCTTGGCTGGACGCGGCCAATGTAGATTTAAAAGCGTTTAGCGACGACTTTTACAAGCATCAATGCGCAGCCCGGCTTGAACCGGTCAAAGAGACCTTGAGGCAAATGAAACGCCTGGGCATCTGGGTCGAGGTGACGACGCTGATTATTCCCGGACTCAATGACGATCCTTCAGACCTTACCCGGCTGGCAAGTTTCATCGCCCAGGAATTGGGCTCGGAGACGCCCTGGCATGTGAGCCGGTTTCATCCCACCTACCGGCTGACGGACCGAGGACCGACACCGGTGGAAACCCTTTTGCAGGCCAGAGAGATCGGCACCGGCGCCGGATTGCACTTTGTCTATACGGGCAACATCCCCGGCCATGGTGGTGAGAATACCGTTTGCCCTGGCTGCGGAGCAACCGCCATCTTTCGGCAAGGATTTCTAATCACGCAAAACCGGTTGGAGCAAGGACGCTGCAGCGCCTGCGCAACGCCCATTCAGGGCATCGACATGTAAAACCGCCATGGCGGGAAGCTGACAAGGACACGCACATGTCAAGCATCGGCAAGCTCAATCTGGATTATCTGGTCGGTCAGAAGGTGGGGACCTCCGTGCTGCTCAAAAAGCTGGGACACGGTGCCATGTCGGCTGTATTCGTGGCTTTCCAGAAAAGCCTCAAACGCCAGATTGCCGTAAAAATACTTCCCAAATCCCTGATGACCGAAAAAACGGCCGCCTTTTTCCAGCAGGAAGCCGAATCGGCGGCCATCCTGGCCCACCCCCACATCATACCCGTCTACGAGGTCGGCGAAACGCAAGACTTTCTTTACTTTACCATGCAGCTGGTTCAGGGCAACGAGTTGTCGCACTTCATCCGTCGCGCCCAGCGAAATATCGTCCCGTCCAAACGGTTCATGCCGCTGAAAACCATCATCGGCCTGATGCTGAAGATATTAGATGCCCTGGCCTACGCCCATGACAATGACATCGTCCACCGGGACATCAAGCCGGACAACGTCATGATCGAAAACCATTCCAAACGCCCGTTGATCACCGATTTCGGCGTGGCCCGGGTGTCACGCACCACGAGCAAGAGTGATCGATTGCTGCTGGGCACACCCATGTATATGGCACCCGAGCAGATCCTGTCGGGAACCGTCGACGGACGTGCGGACATGTACAGCGCCGCGGTGATGATGCTAGAGATGCTCATGTCTGCCCTGCCCTATCCGCCCTACCAGACGGCCATGGACTTGCTTAAAATGAAACTCGGGCTAAAGGACCGCATTTTTCTTAAGCGGCCGTCTCAGGTGCATCCGATAGCCAATCGGACGTTGGACGAAATCATATTCAAAGCCCTGGCCTTCGACCGTGAAGCGCGCTATCCTTCCTGTCGCGAGTTTGCCGCCCGACTGGAATCCTACGTCAATCAATTCAAGTAACCATCTTCGATCAAATGAGGACGCCATGCCACTAGATGCCGCCACCAAAAACAAGCTCTCGCAATTTGGCAGAACCATCGCCTTGTTGTTCAACCGCTCCATGATGTATCAGCCCAACCACCCTTTCGTTGAACAGTCCATCGACATGTTCTACAAGGGTGCCGTTGAAATGCTGAACATCATATCGCCCCTGGTGTTCATTATGAGCCGCGAAGAGTTTTTCGTGGATGAAGAGCCCCTGGACCCCCGCCTCAATGTGAGCCGCCTGTTGATGCTTTTCAAAAACAACGGCATCCAGTCCATATCCTTCGAACCCGGTCTCGAAAAACGCGACATTAAGGTCTTTTTGGAGATCTTCGGCAACATCACCAAGTACGACGGTGCCGAGGGTGTTAAAAAAGCCATTTTTGCCCGTGGGGTGACCTGCATAAAGATCAATCATGTGCGCTACAAAAAGGTGACCGAAGATGACCAGGTGATCTCCGGTGAAGCGCTCAAGGAGCTGACCCCGCAGATGGCAGCCGCCGAGGACGAGGCCAAACAACGCAAGATGTTCGTGGATACTTTGCTGGAAAGTGTCCTCACCGAGGAATTTGCCAAAACCTTGAACATCGAAACCCTTATGGCCAACCCCGGGGCCGTTTCCCAAAACATGATCCAGGCCGATTTGGAGAGTGTGGCCGCCCGTGGTGGAAGCGAAGGGTCGGGAGGTGGCGAAGGCGCCGGGCCAGGACCCGGAGGCGGACCGGGTGCCGGTGAGGGCGCCGGACCAGGACCCGGAGGCGGACCGGGTGCTGGCCCGGGAATGGAGCCCGGCGGCCACGGTAATCTGCTCTTCCAGCAGTTGGAAGTGATGCGCATCGAAGTGGAAAAGCACATTGAGGGCAAAAGCAGTGTGGCCATTGCCGATTTGGCCGGTGCCGTCTTCGACATGAAGAAGCAGCTTTTAGAGGGTATCGAGGCCCAAAAAGCCTTGGGGGTCGCCTATGAAAACGAAGCGGCCATTTTGGAAAATGCCAACGATCTCACCGACCGTGTGCTCATTCAGCTGATCAAAGATGAATACCAGGAAGGCAAGATCACCCCGGCCCGCATGGCCCAAATTCTCAGGCGACTGGTCCCCGAAGCCAGCGAACTGAAGCGCCTGTTGCCCCAGATCAAGACCGCCCTTTTGGAGGAGGGCATGAGCCACACCCAATACCTGGAGCTGGTTCAGGAATTGAACAAAGAACTGCAGAGCGAAGGTCTGGCCACCATTCTTCAGGAGAGTGGTGAGGAGATCGGTGTGGACGGCGAGGAGCTGATCGCCGAATTCAAACAGAATCCCGAACAGGCGGCCCAGCTGATTTATCTGGCCTCCGAAATTCGCAAAGGATCCGGGGATGAAGAAGCCTTGGCTGAGATCATGGCCGGTTACGTGGAAAAAATGGGCAGCCAGATGGCACTGGAAGAGGCTGATCAGGATGATCCGGAGCACTTGAAAAAGGTGGTGGGCAACATTGAGTCCAACATCGTCAAGCAATTGGGCAAGATGGACAAAGGCGGCAACATTATCGCCAAGCTGGAAGAGCGCCTCAATGCACGCATGGAGACCGTTTTGGACCAAATGCGTGCGGAATGGATCAAAACCAGAGGCACACCAAGTGAGGGTGGGGCGGCCGCCGCACCCCGCAAAGTACTCAGCGTACTCGAAACCCTTGAGCAAAGTGTCAGTGAGCACGACGAACTGGGTGAAATACTCAAAATTGTAAGAACCAAGGTGGAAGATGGCGAGATCGACGAAAATGACTACAAGAAAATCCAGGCCGAGATTTCGCATCAAAAGCAGTTGCTTAAGGAGCGAGAAGCCAATCGCGTCATGCCCACTGGGATCATCAAGGCAGCGGCCATGGCCTTTATTCTGGAAAAGGAGATCGCCCGCGCCAACCGCTACGATTACACCTTTTCCGCCCTGGCTTTTTCCATCGTCCACATCAAGCCCCAGGCAAAGGTGCCACCCGGGGTGGCCATCAACAACGAGGTATTGATCGAAGCGGTGCTGGCCATGCTGGCCGAAACCTTCCGTGAAGTGGACATTGTCGGTCAACTGGGCAAAAATACGATCGTGGCAGTGCTGCCGTTGATCACGCGAGAGGATTCCAAAAAAGCCCTCAACCGAATAATGACAGCGCTCCAGGGGGACCCCATTGATGTAAGGGGTGTCCCGATTGCTTTTAAGTTCGCCGGCATCGCCATTACCTTCGACGGCGAACACACGCCGGATGCCAAGAGCTTTATCCGGGTCATGTCCGGCCGGCTCCAGGATATGGCCAACCGTTTGAAAAATATTCAAACCTTCATGTAGCGCCGCGTTGATTAACAGCCCAGCAACCCACGATGAAAGCCGCTTTCCTGCGCCTCGTCGTCTTCACGTTGCCGCTGCCCCCCCTTGGGAATCGTCGGGCATTATGCGATAGCGGTGTTCACTTGACATGGCAGCTTTAAATACCTAAAACATGAATCGAATTATAAATATTTGGTCCAGCCGTAAAACCAAGGTCAGTCACCACGGCTGAGATTTGAGGCGCACCGAAGAAAAAAAAGGTGCCTAGCGCCAACGATTGGTGTTACGCGGCCGCCAATGATAGTCTGTGCAGGCTGATCACCCGCCCGAAAGTCCTACGATAATCGACTGTGTTTGGGGCCCTGTCTGAACACGATTGTCCCACTGGCAATACAATATGGTGACGGTGAAGGAAGGCAAGATGACCAAATGGCTAAGAACATTCGAACATGCGGTAATTCGGCTCTTGATTGTCATGATGGCATTAATCATCGCGATCTCGACCATCGAACTGGGTTATCTCCTCGTCAAAGACATTATGAGCCCGCCGGTATTTTTCCTTGAAATCGATGAGTTGCTTGAACTGTTCGGCTTTTTCCTGTTGATCCTCATCGGGATCGAACTGTTGGAGACAATCAAAGCCTACTTGCAGGATCAGGTCGTACATTCTGAAATCGTTCTTGAAGTCGCCTTGATTGCCATTGCGCGCAAAGTGGTCATATTGGACTTGAAAGCCTATGACAGCACCACCATCATAGGTATTGCCGCACTGATCATTACCATTGCCGGCGCCTACTACATCGTGCGGCGCAAGTTGCGCGTCGATCTGTCCACTGAAAGGCCCTAAGGACTGCTCGACAAATGAAGATCGCGCTGACGGTCAGCTAACCTCCGTTAACGGAAAGGCCAGCAAACGATGAAATCCTGGAAAAAAAAGCTGCTTATCACCACGATCGTCCTGGTAGGGCTGGCGTTGGCAATGGCTCTGCTTAACCTGGTCTTCGTGGATTTCGTGATCGACTTCTGGTGGTTTGCAGCCCAGGACATGGGACTGTATTTCCTCATGCGCCAGTTTTACCGCTATCTCGTGTTTGCCTTTTTTGCGGCGGTTTTCTTCGGCCTGTTTTGGGTCAATTTCACCATCGCATCCCGTGCCGTCACCACTTCCAAGGAATCCAACGGGAGTGAGAAGAAGGACTTGATCAGGCTGCTGCACAACGGTTTGCGTCGTTTCTACATCCCCTTTTCCCTGCTCATGGCAGTGCCCATCGCCTTGCCGATGTTCAGGCATTGGGAAACGGCATTGATGTTTCTGTTCAGCCGCGCAAGCGGGGTAGCGGATCCGCTGCTGGGCAAAGACGTCAGCTTTTATCTGTTTTCCTTGCCGGTCTACAATCTGCTCCAAAAAGAATTCCTGCTGGCCGTGATCATCCTGCTGCTGGTGGTCATGTTTCTCTACTGGTATGAGCAGCGTCTGGTAGGTACCGCCGAACCAGCCATCTCCAAACGCGCCCGCATACACATCAGCGCCCTGGCCCTGGTCGTGGTGGCCGTTCTCTGCTGGGGGCTGCTATTGGAGCGCTATGGTTTGCTCTATGAGCAGACCAATATGCCGGTGTTTTACGGTCCCGGCTATGTCGAGATGCGCCTGGTGTTACCCTTGATCTGGTCCACGGTGTTATTTCTGGCGGCAACCGGCATCGCGTTGGTCGTAAGCATCAATCGCCGGGCCGGCTGGAAATGGCCGGCGGCGTTTGGCGTCCTGCTCGTTCTCAGCATTACCGGCAAGCAGGCCGATTTTTTAGCCAACAGCCTCCGCGAATATGTGGTCGCCCCCAATCAGATTGTCCGCGAAAGACAATATATTGAGGCAAATATTCGTTCCACCCTGGCTGCCTTCGATCTGGACGCCATCGAAACCCGTGATTTCAAGACGGAGGCCCAGCCTGATTTCGATGCCCAAGACCCGGCCCTGATCCGCCGCCTGCGCAACATTCCCGTGTGGGATATTGAAATGCTGGGCAGCGTTTACGAGGAACTCCAGGGAATTCGCACCTACTATTCGTTTCCCACCATCGACGTGGACCGCTACACCGTGCAAGGCAGCTACCGGCAGGTGTACCTGGGAGCCCGGGAAATCCAGTTTTCCAAACTCCCCGAATCAGCGCAAAACTGGATCAACCTTCACCTGCAGTACACCCACGGACTGGGTGTGGCCATGATTCCGGCTGCCCAGGCAGGCGATGCCTTCATGACCTGGTTCATCAAAGACGTTCCGCCCACATCCGATTTCGGGCTGTCCAGCAAGCAGCACGCTGTCTACTACGGGCTTGAAGACAAACCGTATGTGATCGTTCCCAATGACGCCGGGGAGATCGGCTCACCCTTAGGGGAGGATGAGGTCTTCGTGCATTATGATGGCAGCGGGGGGGTGCGCATCAACTCGCTGTGGCGAAAGCTACTATTCGCACTTCACTTTGAGGATCGCAATATTTTCTTCACCGGCAAAACCAACGCCGACAGCCGCATTCTTTTCCGCCGCAACGTTATCGATCGGATCACCCACATCACACCCTTTTTGAAGCTCGATCAGGATCCGTACGTTGTCATGACCGCCGAGGGGCTGTTCTGGATCCAGGATGCATACACCACCGCCGACAACTACCCGCTGACACCTCCGGTCGAGGAGGGGTTCAACTACATCCGCAACGCGGTCAAGATCGTCGTCGATGCCTATAATGGCAAGGTCGCTTACTATCTCGCCGATCCCGACGATCCCATCATCAACACCTATCGCCGCATCTATCCGGGGATGTTTCAACCCCTGGAAGCCATGCCTGAAGCGCTGCGCAAACACATTCGCTATCCGCAGGACATGTTTCACACGCAGATTTCGGTTTACGCCAAATACCATCAGACAGACCCGGAACGATTCTATCGCCAGGAAGACATCTGGGAATTCTCCAATATGCCCAAAGGCCGGGATCTGGTTCCGGCCAAGCCCTATTATCTGACCTTGGATCTGATCGCCACGGGCAAGGAGGATTTCTTGCTGTTCATGCCCCTGTCGCCCTACGGCCGCGACAACCTGCGCGCCCTGATGATCGCCGGCAGCGACGGGGAAAACTACGGCAAAATTTTTGCCTACCGTTTTTCCCGTGAGCAGCAGGTGTACGGACCGGCCCAGGTTCACTCGCTGGTCAACCAGGACGTGATCATTTCCGAACAGTTCACCCTCTGGGACCAGGAGGGCTCCGAAGTCATCCTGGGCAAAATGATTATCGAGCCCACGGCCGGATCGCTGCTTTACATCCAACCTGTGTATCTGCAGGAGGAGGGGTCCCTGAAGATACCGCAGCTCAAACGGATGATCATGGCCCTGGGCGATGCTGTGGTCATGGCACCCAGCCTGGAGGAGGCTGCCGTCAAGCTGGAGGCTGAACTGGCCCGCAAGTCGACCCCCCGATCGCAGCCGTTACCGCAGCCAGGCCCGCCCGGCTACACGGCACAACCGCCGGCTGAGAAATCATCGTTGCCAGCCCCGGCAGTGGAAGGCGTCAAACCGGCGCCGGAGCCGCCAGCTGCGAATACCCCCGGCGACCCGTCAGCGGCCAGCCCCAGCCCGGACGGCATCCCGCGTCCCTGATGGATGGTCCAGTTGGAAGGGCCTGCATCAAGTGTGGTCATAGCAACTATCCAGCCTTAGCAGGATTTCTCAATTCTTGACATCGATCGAAAAAAGCCTCACTATTCTTCACAACGATCGCAGAATGATCCTTGCGTGCCAACCTGCGATCAAGCATTTTGCTATCATCCACAATCGGTTCCGTGCCGCTGCGATACTGGGTTCTTCACACACCGGGCGGAAATGGACATTCATGAGCCGGGCAGGTTGCCGTCAACCGTCCGCGCCTATCATCACATCGGCGTCGCTTCGGCAACCGCGCCGCACAGGGAGGTGTGAACCATGATCAAACGAATCCTGGTTGGACTAGGTGGTACGCCCTTTACCACAGTGAGCACCCGCTGTGCTACGGAATTGGCCCGTCTGCACGACGCCCAGACCACTGGCGTGACCGTGGTGGACCTCAGCAAATTGGGCAAAGTGGGGCCGGTGCCCGCAGGAGCCGGCATCTATGCCCAACGAATGCGCGATCGGAAGGCACGCGTGACAAAAGAGGGAATCGAAGCGGCCATCGAGGCCTTCAAGAGCCATTGCAGCACCCAGCAGGTCGTCTGCCGGCGCATCGAATACGAGCAAAAAGACCCGTTCACGGCCATGATCGCCGAAGCCCGTTACAACGATCTGACGATCTTCGGGCTGCGTAGCATTTTCGACTACGGATTTACCAGCGATCCGGACAAGGCCATCGTCAAGCTGGTGACCCAGGGGGTCAGGCCGATTCTGGCGGTGGCCGAAAACTACCGTCCCGTCAAAAAGGCGCTGATCGCTTACAGCGGTTCCATGGAATCGGCCAAAGCCATCCGCCATTTTCTGCACCTGAAACCCTGGCCCGACGTCAAGCTGCATATCGTGCATTTCAGGGAAAGCGGCGATAGGGAGCCTTTTTTGGTCAAAGATGCAGCGGATTTCTGCCAGGCGCACGGATTTGAGGTGCAAACCGATATGCTTGATGGCCAGGCGCGCTCGGACCTGCTGCCATTTGCCCGCGACATTGACGCCGATCTGATCGTGATGGGCCACAGCGTGCATAAAACCCTGATCAAGCAACTGCTCGGCGACACATTACTGGAAACCATCAAAGCGGCCGATCGGCCACTTTTCCTTTCCCAATAGCAAGCGCATGCAACCAACCGATC
>JASFFF010000126.1:0-8959 GCA_050124445.1 Desulfosarcina sp. | reverse complement strand
ATCGCGCGTCAAATGGATATTCTCCCAGCCAGAGGGAGAAAATTGCCGCGGCAAAGTCAGCCCCCTCGATAATCCCCTTGGGTTCACCGTTGAGTGCCAGTTCGGTACCGATACCGGGAAGATATGTCAAACTGTAGCGATCGCCTGGCTTCACATCCACGTACAGACTATTGTGGTACTCGATACGGTCACGCATGCGATCAATGGCTTCTTGACCCAAATTTTTAGACAGCCCCTTGTAGGTAGCCGGCCCAAAATCTTCACCATTCAGGGCGTGGAAATATTCCACCTCCAAACGCTTGGGGGTGTCCGCCAAGACACCATCCGGCGCTGTTCCGGGCGGCACATACAGTGCGCCGACATAGGCCTTAATAAAGCGCAGGTAGTACAGCACACCTGCACCCTTAAGCTCCAAGGATTGATCACCGACACGCACCTCTTTTTGAAAAACGACATTTTCTACCTCGATTGCCATCACCTGGCTTGATGAGATGCCCAGCATCAGTACCATCACTGTGCCGAATATAGCGTTCTTGTACATTGCATTCATAGTCAATCCTTTCAATGACGTTTATCGCAGTACGTTTCGTACATTGTCAAAGTATCCATGTCCATGGTAGATTCAATACGACTTGTTCAAGGGTCCATTGGTAGGGTGAACCTGCTGATAACGGGCGGCTGGGATTTTCGAACAGTTTGACCTGTCAGACGGCCTGATCGACCATCCTTTGACAATGGTTGGTATTCAAGCCAGTCTTGTAAGCGTCAGCACGCATGGATTGACGCCGGCTGCGGACGGTTCCCCTACCATGGTGCTGCACGGAACCCATGCCTTGACCGATGGCCGGATATGCGGGGAACATCACTTGATAAGCGCAAGGAGCCAGCATGGAATTTGATGTAATCAAAAAGGAGACCGTTTTACTGAACCCGCAAAAGCAGATGGCACGGCGGGTTATTCCCAGTGAGATTCGGATCGACCCTCTTACCGGACGGTCCGCCCGGATTTGTCATTTTATGAAGCTTCACTGGGAGAAGCCCGACTTTGACGCCCTGGTTGCCGGTACCGACGCCTGGTGCCCTTTTTGCGAAGACAAGGTGCTGTCGGTGACGCCATGTTTTCCCGAGGAGTTGATACCAGAAGGTCGCCTGCAGAAGCGCGACATGGTAATTTTCCCCAATATTGCCCCCTACGACACCATAGGCGCCGTGGCAACCTTCGGTTCCCGGCACTACATCCCCATGACCGGCTTTACCGCAGACCACATGGCCGCGGCTTTTGGTTTCACCCTCGATTTTTTCAAACGCGTGGCCGCAGCCGGTCACCCGGAGTCGGTCTATCATGTTGTCAACTGGAACTACATGCCCCCGGCGGGCAGTTCCCTGATTCATCCCCATCTGCAAGTCTTTTCCACATCAAGTCCGCCCAATCTCTTGCGCCAGGAACTCGAGGCTTCCCAAAATTACTTCGACCAACATGGATCGACCTACTGGGATGACTTGGTGATTGCGGAAAAAGAATCCGATGAACGCTACCTGGGCCGGATCGGCCGCACGCACTGGATGACGGCGTTTGCTCCCATGGGTGTTGCCGGTGATGTCCTGGCGGTGGTGGAGGATGCCCGCTGCACATTGGATCTTCGCTGGCAAGATTTATCGGATCTCGCCACCGGCTTAGAAAAATTGATGGCCGAGTACGACAAAATGGGCGTGTATAGCTTCAATATGAACTTTTTCACCGCCGTTTGGGGTGACGATCACTTTCGCTTTCATCTGCTTTTTTCGCCACGAACGTTTTTCAACCAAAAGCTGGGCACGCCTGATATCGGCGCCTTGCGAAACCTGTTCAACGAGACATTGTGCATGGCCTTCCCTGAGGAGATCAATCAGATGCTGAAAAACAGTTTTTAAACGTGCGTTCACATTTTACATGCTGCCATGGGTTGTGCTAATCAACCATTGTCCACCGATCCACAACCATCCACAAATGATGAAAGGGGATGAGAAAAATGTCTAAATTCGTATTTGTATTGACCCGGGGAATGGAAGATCCAACGCGCGTCACACGGACATTTCAGCTGGCAAAGGCCGCCCACGAAAACGGTCACGAGGTCAGCCTTTTCCTCACGGACGATGCGGTGCTGGTCGCCAAAAACGGTATGGTCGATAATCTCGTGGCCCCCACAGGCGATGAGGCTGGACCGCATCTGTATTATTTGGTTGAAAACAAGGTTCCCATATTCGTCTGAATCCCCTGCGCCGAAAGTCGCCAGGTTGGCGAAAAAGACGTCATCGATTCGGTTACCTTTGCCGGTGCACCCAAACTGTTTGAAATTTCACAAGGCGCCAATATCATGTCATTCTAATGGCCTTGAAACGGCAGCCGGTCGCCCAGGCTGCCGCCCAGCGCAAGAAATACCTGCAAAAATTGAGGGATCATCCTACAAATGCCGGTTGAACGCCCGGTCATGTGTACAGCCGGTATCATTGCGTCGATATATCTGGCCCAAAATTAGACAAAACATTGACAGGCGGGTGTAATGTCATACTTTTGTCCAGGTGCCATGATGGGCATGGCATTCAACCTGGCGCCTAATTTGTTTGTGCATCCATCCATAGCAGGCGCCACTTTTACCCCGAACAGGCAAGGAGGATATATGCCTAGTTTCGTTATCGCTGAAAAATGCGATGGTTGCAAAGGTGGGGACAAGACTGCATGTATGTACATCTGCCCCAACGATCTCATGGTTTTGGATCCGAATCAAATGAAGGCCTACAACCAGGAACCGGACCAATGTTGGGAATGTTTCTCGTGTGTCAAGATCTGCCCGACGCAAGCGATTGAGGTAAGAGGCTATGCCGACTTCGTGCCATTGGGTAGCAGCATCATGCCCATGATGGGAACAGAAGACGTGATGTGGACCTGTAAATTTCGCAATGGTACCATTAAGCGTTTTAAGTTCCCCATTCGCACCACGCCCGAAGGCATGGCAAATGCCTACAGCGACCTTAAGGGGAAAGACCTGGAAAGCTACCAGCTGTCCACAGAAGAGGCCGACGGGTACGAGATTCCACGGCCGAAGGAAGTTGTGTGACTTTCGCGGTTTTAGCCTGACGGTTTTGCCTCGATCGCGCACGGGGAACCACGGTTCCCCGTGCCCCCGCATAGTGCAATTGGCAACACCATGGAACACCAGCCCTACCAGACAAACCAACCGTGGGATAGACCAATCCCGCCTTAACATCAGAAAAATCTGCATGAAAGCTGCCCTTGGCGCGACCGGGTATGCTTCTATAGTAGACGGAAAGATGACTATCATGGACGAAGCAACATTTTTGAACGTTCTGAAAATGACAGTTGAAAAGCATGGCTGTACCATCGTAGACTTGGATTTGGAGAATCACATTATCAACCTGGACGGCCCGGAAGACGCAGTCGGTGACTGCGCGCGGGCCATTGCCGAACTGGTAAAAGAATAACACGCGGTTTCTCGGCCGCCTGCTTCAAACTCGGGTACAAGGTAATGTCAGAACCGGTGGGTCGTTCGATAGGTTATGTAAGCGCACAAACAGGTTTGAGTACTCATGTGCTAAGGGCCTGGGAACGACGGTATCAAGCAGTTACCCCGCAGCGTACCCCAACCGGCAGGAGACTCTATGCGTCGACGGATATCGACCGGCTGCATTTGCTCAAGCGATTGATACAGATGGGATACAGCATTTCGCGCGTCGCCGGCATGTCAGTTGCGGAGCTCCTCAAACTTGCCGAAACGGATGCAAAAAGTGCTGCAGGCCATAGGCAACCCACGCCAATCGCCGCAGCCAGCGGGTCGGCGGATTGCACGGCTTTCGTCGATCAATGCCTCCAGGCAGTTTCCGCACTCGACAGCAGGGCCTTGCGCCGCTCGCTCGGAAATGCGTCCGCGGCCTTCAGCCACCAAACACTGCTGGAATCCATCATCCACCCGTTCATGCAGCAAGTGGGGCGCCATTGGTCAAAAGGATCGTTCAGGATCATGCACGGCAACCTGGCCTCCGTCGTCGTCGAAGGCTTCTTCAGCAGTATTCTCGAGCGTCATTCGAACGACCCGTCCGCCAGGCCATGTCTGTTGATTGCCACACCGGCCGGCCAGTTTTGCTACCTCGGCGCACTCTCCGTGGCCGTTACCGCACAGGACCATGGCTGGGAACCGCTCTTTATGGGGGCCAATCTGCCTGCTGAAGAGATCGCCGCCGCCCAGTCGGTGCTCGAGACCCAAATGCTTGCCTTGAGTATTACCTGCCGGATCGATGATGGCTTCATGCACCGGGAACTCTCGCGATTGTCGGATCTTTTGGACGACCGCTGCCCCATTGTCGTGGGAGGGCGGGCCAATCAGATGTATCGTGATTGCATTGAAGCGACCGGCGCCACGATTTGTCCTACCACGCGAGATCTAATCAATCAACTTTACTGAAGGCGGGTGCCGGCATCTATCCGCAGCGGGCGGCCTTGTCGAATCATTCGGTCAGCTTTTGCTGGATGGCTTGCGCCAGGTCCGATCTGCCGCGTTGGCGCAGAGGTTCCACGAGCGTTTCGTAGAAGGGTTCCCTAACACGTATCGTGATGCTGAAGGCATCCAGCCAAGACGGATCCACGGCATTTTCAGCGAAGGCACCGGTCTTGTCCAGCAGACCCAGCGCCTCCAGTTCCAGCATGGTACGCACGCACTTCTCGCAGCGGCCGCAGTTGAGCCGATCCGGAACATTGGCCAGGCAGACGCGAACGTTCTGAAAAGCCACGTCCCAGCCGGCCACGAGTTTGAGCTTCTGCATGCGGGACAATCCGACATCCCGGTGCCGGATGCGCAGGTCATAGCTGCCATACTCCGGATCCAGCAACGGGTGGGAACCGCAGGGATGCAGGTTGGGGATGTCATAGGATGAGGCCAGCCAGGCCAGGTTGATGCGTGGTGCAAAGGCGTGGGCGGCTGCGGCCAGCACGGCACCGAAAAATTGATTTAACCACAGGTCGCGATTGTCACACAGGTGGCGGATATTGGTGTATACGGGAATCAGGCTCAAACCGGCATCGGAGGCCACTGGCCTCATAGCTGATTTGGCCCGCTCAAATACGTGATATTTGGCGCCCCGCTCGATCACGCCCCCAATATCGAAGCCATGGACCAGCAGGGCGTCTTTCGGGTGGCCGGGATGGGTCGGGGCATAGGTATCTTTAAGCAGCTTTAGGGCGGCCAGTGAATCCATGCCCCCGGATAGGAAAATGGCCGCCTGGCGCACCTTATCTGGATGCCGGGCCGTGCGGGCCAGCGGGGCTTCAATCGGCAGCGGGTTGAATTGACCGTCGGTCCAGTGGCGCAGCAGGGCCATCACTGTCTCCAACCCCTCTTTAAGACGGGGGCAGATGGCTTCTTGCAGGGCCAGGCGCTGTTCCCCGTAGTACAGCGCCGGAACGATGCAGCCCACGGCAAAGGCGTGGGGATTGGCTTCGATTGATTGGGCAAAAGCCGTTTCGGTTTCAAAAAATATGTCTTGCACGGGTTGGTCGGCATCCTCAAAGGTCACTGTAGCCGTCACGCGCGTCATGGCATTGTTTTGCCTGGAATGCAGGTTAGTCAGTCTCATTGCCTGTGTCGGTGCTTTCTTTGAATTGATGGTAACGGGTGATGGCCAGATCAATGATCCGGCTGGCAATGTCCAAACCGGTGGCGGCCTCCATGCCCCTGAAGCCCGGTGAATAGTTCACCTCGACAATATGCGGCTGCTCTTGATGATCGATCATCAGGTCCACTCCTGCCACGTCGCAACCGACCGCAGCTGTTGCACCAACGGCAATTTGCGCCATTTCCTCGCCAAGCGTGGTGGCTTGTAAGTTGGCACCCAGATGAAAGTTGGCCCGAAAGTCGTTGCCTGAGGGAACCAGCGTTGCCGCACAGAACAGCAGACCATCAATGACCAGGGCGCGAATATCCCGGCGCTTGTCCGGGGGCAGGTAGCGTTGGACCAGCAGCCCCCATCGCCGATCGAGCACGGGCAGGGCGCGCTTGTGGGCGTCGTCGAGGTTCCTGATCAGCAGGACGCCGTTGCCCTGCCGCTGGCTGACCGGCTTGACCACCACCGGAAATCCGTTCAACCGATCAACGGCATGGAACAAACCTTCTGATTGATTGACGAAGATGGTATCTGGGCAGGGCAGGCCGGCGGCGGTCAATACTTGCTGGGTGAGAAATTTATTGCGTGCAATAGCAACGGCATCAGCATCGTTGACCAAGGGGATGCCGTTGCACTGAAATTGTCTTATCAAGGCCAGACAGGCGTCACCGATTTGGGCACCTTGTCTTGGCAGTACCACCTGAGGCAGATTGGTGAGGCGTCTGCCGGTCAAGCCAAGACGCCCGGCCTCGGTTGTCGGCCACAGCCGATAGGGATGGATGAGCGTCGCCAGGTGACCGGCCGTGCGCGCCGCCTCCAGCAGCCGCCGATTGGGATGGTAGCGATTATCGCGCACGGTGATGATGCCGATGCGAAGGGCCATCTTACCGACCCTCCCCATCGCCACCATCGATCAACCATTCCGGCATCCAGATGCCCACCCGCTTGCCGGCCTTTTGGCTGAAGTAGGTGGCCACTTTTCGGGTTCGGTTGCGCCTGGCGATGGTTTGGGTGGCCGGGTTGTCTTCACCGATGACCGAAAAAATCTTGCGACCATCAGCCCGCCGGGTTAAGCCGGCCAGAAGTGTGGTGCCGATGCCCAGGCCTCGGTATTCGGGGCGCACGGACGTGTAACCCCGCTCTAGGAATCCCCTGAGATCCACACCCGACTGCCGGCGAACGGCATCGATGTATTCAGGGCGGGGGTTTTTCAGACTCGAATTGCCAACAATGCGTCCTTTTTCCTCCACGTAGCCGACGAGATGGGCGCGCTTGAAATTGGCCCGAACATGGGTGGGGGCGACGCTGCCCCCGGCAGCCACCATGGCGCAGATTTCGTCCAGGTAGCCCGTGGGCAGACGGTCGGGCGGCACATAGTGGTAGGCCAGATTGGCCCCGATCAGATATAAATGCTCACCGTCCTCATCGATGCGCAGTCTAAACAGCCGATCTTTGGTCACCCGGTCGGCCAGCAAAAAGCGGCTGATCGGGTCGTTGACCGCCTGCCACAACGGGCGGCCGGCAAGCGGGCGCACCTGGCCATATGTCACTTGATGCAGGCAGGTACAATCATCGCTGCCCGTGACTTCCCAGGAGTGAAGGATATTGGCCTGGCCCCTCACGGCCAAGCAGGTTTGCCGGTTGACCCGTTTGCTTTCGAGCTGCAGGTGATTCCAGACGCCCAAGCGAGAGAACCTTTTGAAGAATCCAAGCGGTGGCAGCGGGCCGCGGATACGCCATTGGATCTGGACGACGCCGCAGCGGTGGTCCAATTCAACCTCGTCCGAGGGTGTCGCCTCCAGGTTGCAGGTGAGCGAGAGGCGCAAGTCGCTGCCTGCTTGGTTGAAAGCTGTGCACAGATCGATCAACTGGACTGGATCCATCTCGCCCGTACATACAAAATGACGGGTGGCGTGCTTAACGGACAGATTCGCCAGATGATCCAGCAGCTGCCGGCCGCCGGTGGCGGCCCCATCCAAAGAAACCTCCTGTGCCGTCAATCCGCCCGTCGCCCGGGCCACCATCCGGGTTACCTGAGACAGGGTCCGGGGCGCGATGGCCGCGTCCGACGATGCCGGTTGCAGGGGCAGTATAAAAAACCTGTCTGAAAACGGCATGTGGGGTGGGGTCCAATCAGTGGGAGGTGTCCATTTAACTTCAGGTTTCCCTAAATGTTGCTGAAAAATGGGAAACATCGTTCAGGCGAAGGCACGCGACTTCCAATCACAATGCACAAAACCATAGGGAATTTGCTCTCCTGTGTCAATTGCCAAGCATCACCGCCGCCGGCAGCCCTGGTTTCCCCCGTCAAGGGTTGCCAACCGCGTCGAATTGAAGTAGGTATTATAAGCCCGAAATGCAAGCATGATAAAGGATAATACCTGGCATGAAAATCGCCTTTCTGATGGATCCTTTGGAAGCCATCCAGCCTAAAAACGAAACCACCAGCCACCTGATGTATGCGTGCAACGAACGGGGTCACACGGTTTTTTTTCTGCAACCTCACGACGTCTATATCCGCAGCGACCAGGTGGTGGCCCGCATGCGCAACATTACCGTCAGGCCGGGGTTGAGCATGGGGGACTACTGGCAGGCCATCATCCGCTGCACCAAGCAGGACCATCTGATTTTCGAAACCATTACCGAATTGGATGTCCTGTTCTTGCGCAGCAATCCACCCTTGAATTATCAGACCATGGAGTTTTTGCAGACGGTTAACAATCATGTCTTTATTGTCAACAGTACCACCGGCCAGATCCTGGGCAACAGCAAGCTGTATATCCTCAATTTCCCGGACATCATTCCCGAAACCCATGTCTCCAGAGATCCTTCGCGACTGCGCAAGATCATTGACGATTTCGGAGGGGCCATGGTGGTCAAACCCCTGCAGCGGTTCGGTGGCGAGGGGGTGATCAAGGTGAGCACCCGCGACCGCATGAACCTCACTTCACTGATCCATTACTATGTGCGGGCCTATGAATCCTATGCCCGACGCGAGCCCATCATGGTTCAGGAGTATCTGAAGAGCGTCAAACAGGAAGGCGACGTCCGCATCCTGCTGCTCAACGGCGAGATCATCGGCGCCATGCGCCGCAAGCCCAAGCCAGGTGATTTTCGAACCAATGTCCATGCCGGCGGGGAGGTGTTCGCCCATCAGGTGACGGCGCGGGAAAAGAACATCTGCCAGGCCATAAGGGACAAGCTGATCGCCGATGGGCTCTATTTTGTAGGCATCGACGTCATTGCCGGCAAACTGGTCGAGGTCAACTGTGTCAGTCCGGGTGGCATCCCGCGGATCAATCGGCTC
>JASFFF010000125.1:0-8993 GCA_050124445.1 Desulfosarcina sp. | reverse complement strand
TCAACCATAATGGCTGCCTGCGTTTCGGTGATCGCCGGTCGCATGGCCGGCTTGGCCTGCCAGCGCCGGACGCCATCTCTGTCGATGACTTCGGTAATGCCGAACGGCACGATGTGGTTGCCGCCTTTGGGGAAAACGGCATAGGCGGCGGTGAGTTCCATAAGGGTGGTGTTGGTTGCCCCCAAGGCGATCGACAGGTTCGGTGACAGAGGGGAGTCGATACCCAATCGATGGGCAAATTGCACCACCGCCGACGGCCCCAACCGTTCGGCCAACCGCACGGCCGGGATATTTTTGGAATGCGCCAGGGCATAGCGAAGGGTCATTTCGCCCTGGTATTGCTTGCCGTAATTTTCCGGTCGCCAGTCTCCATGGTTGTCGCCTCCTTTGTAGACAACTGGCGCGTCAAGTACCAGGCTGGCTTGGGTGAACCCTCGGGCGATGGCCAAGGCGTACACGATCGGTTTGAAGGCGGAGCCCGGCTGGCGTTTCGCATCAACCGACCGATTGAAGGCGCTCTTGGAGAAATCTTTGCCGCCTACCATGGCCAGAATGCCGCCGGTCCGGATATCAAGCGCCACCAACGCGCCCTGGACAGGGGCCGCAATTTCGCCATGTGCTTTCCGGCGCGCCTGCAAATCGTCCAACCCCTTTTTCAGCGACACCTCGGCAGCTTGCTGAAGACGGTAGGATAACGTCGTGTGCACGGTAAGGCCGCCTTTGTACATCAGACTGGGGCCGATGGCCGCCTCCAGTGCCGGTTTGACAAATTGTACGAAATACGGGGCGTTGTGTCCGTTGGCAGGACGCACATCAGCAAGGACCGGTGCGTCCATGGCCATTTGCAACTGATCGCCATTGATCAATCCGCGGTCCTGCATGACGTGCAGCACCAGATTGCGCCGCCTTTTGGCCAGATCGGGATTGACCAGCGGGCTGTATCTGGACGGCGCTTTGGGCAGGCCGGCGATCAAGGCGCACTGGGCAAGGTCCATCTGCGAGGCTGTTTTGCCGAAATACAATCGCGCAGCCGACTCCACACCGTAGGCGCCGCTTCCGAAATAGATCTGGTTGAGATACAGGGCCAGCAATTCGTCCTTGGTGTAGCGTCGTTCCAACTGAATGGCCAAGATGGCTTCCTTGAGTTTGCGGGAAATGGTTTTTTCCGGTGTTAAAAAAAGCGTTTTGGCCAGCTGCTGGGTGATGGTGCTGGCGCCTTCCACAAACTGACCGGCCATAATATCCTTGACCAGGGCCCGCAGGATGCCCTTTAAATCAATGCCGCTGTGGTTGTAGAACTGACGGTCTTCAGTGGCGATAAGTGCGGATATGAGGTGGTCGGGCATCTGGTCGATGGGCACCGGAATCCGTTTTTCGAGAAACAGCTCGGCCAGCAAGATCTGTTCGGATGAGTAGATACGGGTGACGGCGGACGGCTCAAAATTTTCCAATTGCCGAATCTGAGGCAGGTCGCGGTTAAGGGCCAAAAAGGCACCTGCCGTGACGCCCGACAGCAAGCCGGCCAAGCCGGTAATCAAGATCAGGGCGCGCATCCCTTTGGGTTTGCGATTGCTCATGGTTGCTTTCATCTGTTCCGTCGGCGTGTCCGCTGACCGCTGGCATGGTTTTATCCGCCGACACGCATCGTGGCAAGCACGGATTCAACCATACCGGCTATCCGGCGGTTGACTAAGGCCATGCGAGGGCGTAAATTGACCGACAGTAGTCCGGGCGCACAAACCTATAGTGAGTGCAATACGGCTGTCAATGCAAACAATCACCCGGAAGACCCTTTGCGATATGCAAAAAAAGGGGTGAGCCGGCGCGGTAGCGCTCGCCTTGCAGCTTCAGGGTCGGAAAGAGTCCCCCCGGCAACGATCCTTCTTCACCGATCATTCAACCACCTGGGAGATCATGTATGTCTCATCATCACGACCACCAGCACACGCCGCTCTCATTCTCAGACAAACTGGTCAAGCTGCTGGATCATTGGGTTCAGCACAACGATCATCACGCTGAAGATTACCGCAAATGGGCGCGGAATGCCCGTGAACACCGACTGACAACCGTGGCCGACCTGTTGGATTCGGCGGCTGAATTGACCGATACCATCAGTGATCGTTTCCGTGAAGCCAGTGGCAAGGTCACACCGGAAAAAGACGAATGAGATGTGGCCTGGTGCTACCAGAGGCGGTTAAACATGGGTGATCATGTTTGACGGCAAGGCCCGGGCCGACACAAAAGCGACGCATATTCAATTATATGTGAGCATTATAAGGAGGCTCGAAACGCTGTCATTGGGCATTGGATGCAATTTTGAAACAGCCGCTGCCCACGGGTCCTTATGCTGGATCAACGGACCAGAAACACGTGGCACGCCTTGTTTCCGGCCACCTGCCATGGGGGAAGCCATGTTTCGATTCATCAAACGCTATCTCAGGACCGTCGGCATGGGGGGCTTGTTTCGCACCGTCGTCGCCAAAGCAACTGCTGCCACGCCCCTTTATCGCCTGAGCCGGAAAGATGTCCCCTTTCCCATTTTTCTGCGACTGAACTCCTCGGATGTAGCGACCTATGAGGACCTGTTTTCCAAGGATGACTACCATTTCGCTGTTCAGAAACCGCCTGCAACCATTATCGACGCCGGTGCCAATATCGGTCTTGCCTCGATCAAGTTTGCCAACCGGTGGCCCGATGCAACCATCGTTGCCATCGAGCCGGAGGCAGGCAATTTTCGGCTGCTTAAGAAGAATGTGGCTGCCTACAAAAATGTTATTCCGGTCCAGGCCGCCCTCTGGAATCGAAGCGGTCGGATTCGTATCATCGATACAGGATTGGGCAATTGGGCCTTCATGACCCGGGCGCAGTCATCTCCCGAGGTCCAGGCGGGTAGCACTGAGCATGAAATCCAAGCCATGACCATGGATGAGTTGATGGATGTATACCAGTTGGATACCATCGACATACTAAAAATTGACATTGAAGGTGCTGAAAAAGAGGTGTTCGCCGATACGTCAGCTTGGATTGAGAAGGTCAATGCGATAATCGTCGAGCTTCATGAACACATGAAGTCAGGCTGTCTGCGCAGTTTCTACAATGGCTCAAACGGCTTTGACCATGAGTGGAAACAAGGAGAAAATGTATACCTTTCCAGGGGATTGACCATGCAGCCGCCCCACTAGCAACGACGGATGACCGGAATGCCTACTGCCAACTGAATACCCGTTTGCCGGTGATGCTGCGGCACACGCCGACGATGCGCATGAGGCCGGGATCCAAGGCATTCATCAGAATCATATCTACTCCCGCGGCGGCCAACATGGGAAGAAAGGCGCCTTGATAGTGACGTCGTGCGTCGGCACTGGGCGCGCCGCTGGTCAGGTTGGACAGGCCGGCGATGGTTCGCACGGAGACCCCCAGCAATTCGGGCAGGCTGCCCAGGACCTCCAATACGGCCATGTTCTGGGCGTTGCCGTCCTGCCACGACAGGGGGGCAACAATGGGGTCCATAATCAGCTGATGCGGCTTGATTCCAGCCTGTTGACATTCCGTGAATAGCTGCACGGCCGCCTCCATGCGCCCATCGGCGTCGGCGGGCACCTGGCCGTTTGGGTGCAACAGGTAGCCAATGATGTCGGCATTGTGCTGTCGGGCCAGTGGCAGGATCCGTTTCAATTTCTCATCTTCCAGCGAAACCCCATTGATTACCGCCCGTCGGTCGCATGCTGCCAATCCGGCCTCAAGGGCATCGGGATTGGTGGTGTCCAAGACCAGCGGCAGATTCACCGCCGCCTGAACGGCGTTGACCAGAAAACGCATCTGTCGTTCAGGGTGTCGACTCAAGGGGCCGCAGTTGATATCGATGGCCTGAGCACCGGCATCTCGGCAGGCCACAGCCATCTGAGCGAGGGGCCGCGCATCCTGCTGCTTTAGACCATCACGGATGACCGGCAAGGTGATTCGCAGGTTGTCGGCAACCACAATCATGGCGCCCCCTTTGTCGACGCATCCGGTGGGCAGCGCAGCAGATCCAGCGGCCGGGGTTGCTTGCTCAAGTGAATGACTACCGTGGAACCCGGTTGCGCCACCGATTGCTGCATGCCGCTGCCATCTTCGATCTTCTCAATCTGGTCCACCCGGGTGGCCACGCCGGGTGAAAGCACATCCACCGTATCTCCCCGTAGAATTTTGTTTTTTACCAGTACCCGCGCACCGCCGTCGGTGGTCAACCCCGTTACCTTGGCCACGAAGCGATAGCCCGGGCGGACAGGTTTGTCTAAACTGGTTGTTGTCTGGTCCGGATCGCCAAAGTAGAAACCGCTGCAGTATCCCCGGTGGCTGATTGCAGACAGTTCTGCCAGCCAGCGCGCCTTGACCCGGTAGGTCTCCGGGTCGGCGTACCAGCTGTTGACGGCTTCACGGTAGACCTTGGTCACTCCGGCCAGATAGTGAATGCTCTTCTCTATTTTTGTTGGTTGGTATTCATCGACGACGCCCAGCGTGCGGCATATCATTGTGAGAGGCGGTATGCTGCCGCCAGCCCTTTCTTTCCAATTCATACGCGCTCAATTCTGTCTCCCGGCTCAGGTGTCGTGTGCGGTTGGACCCAACCACAGGTCGGCCAAACGGGCCATGGAGGCGTCAAGGGCCGGTTGGGAATACACCTCCAGACACAACACACCCCTGAAGGATTTCAGCATGCCGCATATGGTTTTCATTTGTGCGTCACTCAAACGGTCCAGGGGCAGGTGATCCCTGCCAGCCTGCACCCCGTGTAGGTGGATCACGCTGATGCGCTTTTGCCAACGATCGAAGAATGCCGTCATATTGCCCCCATGCAGCAGCAGATGGCCCATGTCCATGCACACGGACAGGTCCAGCGCCGAGATGACAGGCGCCACCAGCTCAAATGGATAGTCCAGCGTCTCAACGGATATTTGACGGCGACGATGGTGCCGGGCCAGGATTTGTTCCAAACTGTCATGCACGGTTGTCTGCCATTGGTCCACGGGCAGGATCGCGGCACCGTCGGCAGGGCGGGCAAGGTGCAGGGTATAGGTCGATGGTTGCAGCGGTTCACACCGCTCCATGAGCATGCCTAACGCATCGATTGCCCGCCGGCGCTGTGCTGGATCGGGATGCCCTGGGTCGATGTCGGTTGGCAGGTGCACATGGTAGCTGATGGATGCATGGTTTGCCAGAGATGCCAGATCGCGGATCAGGTCTGGTGAAGGAATGCTTTGGGGCCGGCTTTCAAAAAAAAGCAGTTGAATTTCGTCAACAAAGGGGGCCAGGTGACGCACGTTATCCACATAGCCTGCCGGATAAACGAAGCTGGGGCAGGCCACGGTGAAGGGAAAGGCCTTTTTACATACCGTGCCCAGCGGCCTAAATGGCGGATTGGGGTGGTCGATGGCTGCCATGGTCATTGTCTATGTTGCCGTGTGTAAAAGAAGCACCGCTGCCGAAACGGCCATGTAGACCAGCAGGGAGGTGGCCAGCATGAGGCGGCAGGCCTGGCGGATGTGAACCGTCCGGGCATCGGCGAAACCGTCGCCGATGACTGGTTTGTCGACCCGCTGGCCGCGATACTGGTTGGGGCCGCCCATCCACATGGCCAGCGCTCCGGCGAAAGCGGATTCGGGGTGTCCGGCGTTGGGACTGGCGTGGGCGCGCCTGTCGCGCCAGGCGGTGGCCAGGGTCGGCCGTCCCCGGCCGTTGATCAATTGTGATGCCAGGGCGATAAACGGCACACTGAGGCGTGCAGGGATGAAATTGGCCACGTCGTCCATGCGGGCCGCAAAGCGGCCAAAGTCCAGATAGCGCTCGTTTTTGTAGCCGATCATGGAATCCAGCGTGTTGATCATTTTATGGGCCACGGCCAGCGGCGCGCCACCCAGGGCGACGAAGAAAAGCGGGGCGATGACCCCGTCTACCAAATTTTCAGCCACCGTTTCAACGGCCGCACGGGCGACGCCTGTATCATCCAGATGCGCCGTTTCCCGACCGACGATCATGGATACCGCCTGGCGGCCGGCATCCAGACCGGACTGGTCAAGCGCCTTGCCCACTGCCAGGGCTGCCGTGGCAAGACTGCGGACGGAGATGCAGAAAAAAATAATGAGGGCCTGGACAATCACGGCGGCAGCCGGGTTTACGGAAATCGACAACCGGACCAGCAGCAGGCCGGCAAGCCATGCGGCGGCAACCAACAGCACGGCCATGAGCGCACCGGAAACCGATTGTCTCAGTGGCAGCGACCTGAAGCCAGGCTCCAGCCGTTCGATGGCCCGGCCCATCCAGCGCACGGGGTGGGGCAGCCACACCGGATCGCCCAACAGCAGATCCAGGGCAACAGCCAGGGTCAAAGCGAGCATCAGCCCTTCAGGGTACATGCAGACTCCGTGGATCGGCCTGGTCGCTGAACAGCCGCACCAGCAGGTCCATCGCCCGGCGATTTTCCGTCTCGCTTCTCAAGGAGACACGGATAAAGGCGTCCGAGAGACCGATAAAATTGGTGCAATCGCGAATCAGAATGCGCTGGCCGGCCATGTGCGCCCCTACCGCCGCTGCCTTCATCCCCCTGGGCAGGCGCATCAGGATAAAAGAGGTCGCCGAAGAAAAACAGCGCGCCTGGCTTTCCTGGTGTATACTTTCTTCTATTCGTCTTTTCTCCTTTTCAATAAACGCGCGGGTGGATGCAAGAAACTGGGCAACATCGTGGGGATGCCCCATCAGCCAGGCGACAGCGGCCTGGGCCAGTGCATTGACCGACCAGGGCAGGCCATAGGCTGCCAGCCTGGTGATCAGCGCCGTCGGCCCCGTGACGAACCCGATCCGCAGGCCGGGAATCCGAAAGGCCTTGGACATGGAATTGAGCACCAGCAGATTGGGATTGTCCGCTGTGATCACGCTGACGGCCGACGGCCGGGGGGCAAAGGGCAGATACGATTCGTCGATTACGAAGATGGTGTCGGGAAGCGATTGGCACAGGTCTTGGATCGCCTGTCGCGCCAGCAAGGTGCCTGTGGGATTGTTGGGATTGCATAAAAAAACCAGGTCGACCGTGGCAGCCGCCCGTCGAATGGCCTGCATGTCGGGTATGAAATGGTCGCTTTGCGGACAGATCAGATGCGCGCAGGTAGTTCGGCTCATGCGGCAGGCGTCATGGTAGTCGGCGTAGGTAGGGCCGACCACCAGAGCATTTTTTGCTTCTAGGGCACGGGGAATCAGATAGATCAACTCAGTCGTGCCGTTGCCTGGCATGACCTGCCCCGGGTCGATGCCGTGATGTCGGGCAAAGGCCTCGACGATGCCGCTGGCATCTACTTCGGGCAGGGCGGCGATGGCCGGCAGACTGGCCTTTACATGGGCGATCAGGGCCGGCAGGGGACCCAGGGGATTGACGTTGGCGCTCATGTCGCTGATCTCGGACGGCCGGCAGCCCAAATGACGCGCCAGTTGGTGAATGTTGCCACCGTGACCGCCGATCATGCGGCGCCTCCCAGGCACATGGCCACGAAAAGGACCGTTTCGACGATTTCGGCCATGGCCCCCAACAGATCGCCGGTAATGCCCCCCAGTTTGCTGCGGTATAAAACGATCAGGGCGACCGTGACACCGGCAAACAGCAAATTCAGCAACAAGGCCTGCCATCCCAAAAAGAGCGACATGATCACGGGCACGGCGGCCCATCTGAAATCAGCTGCCGATACAGGTGTCTTAAAAAAGGCACTGGCCGTGCCGCCTTCACTGCGGGCATACGGCAGCCAGCGCAAACCGCAGAGCATGGCCGTGCGGGCATAGGCCGGAACAAGGGTCAGCGCCATAAACCGGTTCTGATCGACATGCCCGAGCGCGGCTGCTTTGGTCAACAGCAGACAAACCACCGCCACCATGCCCATGGCGCCCACACGGCTGTCTTTCATGATGGCCAGGGCCTGCTTCCTCTCCCGATGGCTGCAGAGCCCATCTGCCGTATCCGCCAACCCGTCCAGATGCAAACCACCGCTGATGGCCGCCAGCAAAACCACATCCAGCACAGCTACCACCATCTGTGGCCAGAGCAGGCCTGCCAAGTGGTCGAATGAGGCCAGAACCAAACCGATGGCCAGCCCGGCCAGAGGAAAGTGAACCATGATGCACTTGGCATCGAAGGGCTGCTGTTTTCCCAGGGGGATCGCGGTGATGAATTGAAGCGAGGCGATCAATGCTTTCATTGGACGGCTTGCTGACTCGACGGTTTGATGGTTACGGGTATGCCGGCCACGGTCCATACCACCCGTTCACAGACGGCGGCCAGGGCCTGATTGGTCCAACCGGCCAGATCCCGATAGCGCCTGGCCAGGCGGTTTTCAGGTACGATGCCGCTGCCCACCTCGTTGGAAACCAGGATCAGCGAAGCGGGTGCCGCTTGCACGGTGTCGGCGAGTGCTTCAACGGCGGTGCGAATCCGGTCCGCATCCGAATCGTGCATCAACAGATTGCTCAGCCACAGGGTCAGGCAATCCACCAGTATCACATCCGCCTCGGGGCTGTGGGCGCGGATGGCCCCGACCAGATCCACGGGTACTTCCACGGTGGTCCAGGAGGCGTCGCGCGCCTGCCGGTGTCGCTTGACCCGGTCGTGCATTTCATCATCTTGAGGCACGCAGGTGGCCAGGTAAAAGCGGGTTGATCCCATGCTTTCAGCCAGTCGCAGCGCATGGCTGCTTTTGCCGCTGCGACAACCGCCGAGGACCAGGATCTTGTCGGTCGCATGCATGTATCTATTTCTCGGTATGATTTTGCGGATGAATCACTCATCCCTTGAATGTCAACGGTCACCATCCCAATCAGGATGGCCACCAAACAACAACTCGCAAGCATCGAATGTCAAATAAATATCAATATTCAACCTGTAAATCGAGACAAAAAAAGCCATGGGTTGGCAATCGAGATCGCAGAAGCTGTGATCTATTCGGGATTGGGGGTTGCATGCTGTATTTTCCCGA
>JASFFF010000124.1:0-9095 GCA_050124445.1 Desulfosarcina sp. | reverse complement strand
TATGAATCTCCGAACGCTAATCATTATATATATGTAAAGGCGCATGACCTGACTACCAGATGATGCCCGTATTACTGATTGGGTCTAAACAGACGCTGCGTAGAGGCCGGTTGGGCCTTGGCGGAAGAGAAGGAAAAGATGGAGAGAGGAAGGTTTGAAACCCCCACCATTGTGCCGTGTTGGCAGTTCTTTGATCCAAAAGATCAGGTGGGCACCCTGTAGTTTCTTTAGGCTTTTCTGTACGCGCAGAACTTGCTCACCAAAACCAGTGAAGGTTCCCGATAAAAGAGTGTTGGGTCAAAGTATACCTTCCAATCACGAACACGGCAGGGGTTGAACCGATACGCTTTTTTTCATCTACGACTAAGGAATGCGCGCTCAACGTCGGGTGCAGCAACGAAAGTAAGCCAGTGGCATTTGAAGCAGTCATGTTGTATCGCTACACCAGGTTAAGAAATCGCTTTTTCCAGTTCGCTCAGAACCACTGCAGATTTTTCGGTCATACGGTTAAGCATGCGATTGTAGCGTTCCTCAAGGGTAAACTGCTCGCTGGCAATATTCAGTCCGGTAAGGACTAAAATTGTCTCTTTATCGACAGTAACCGGTTTGCCGTTGAACTGGGATTGAACCTTTTTGACGGCTTCCTCGAAGCGGGTGGCGACCCGCTTTGCATCGGGTACACCCGATTCTGTCTGAAAGGTGAATTTGCGACCAAATATTTGCAGTGTAATCGTTTGTTCCAATTAGCGCCCGTTCCTAAAAGTCCGTTCGTCAGCGTCCTATTCCTTTGAATTCCCTTCTAATCTGCCGATCAGGCTGTCAATTTTCGATCTAACGAGGGTATTCAGCTCCTCATGTTTTTTTTCGGCTTCTACCTTTTCCTGTACGATGGTTTCAAGTTGTTCAATTCGATTTTTCAAATCTTGGTTTTCGTTCTGAAGCGTGTCGCGAATCTGAACAACATGCTCCACCTTTTGTTCAATGAGCTCGAATTGTTGCAGTATTGCTTCTATATCCGGCATTTTATCTTTTCCTCGCTAATTAATATAACCAGTCATGGGTTTTTAAGTCAAGCGAATTCACCTTTGAATAGCAGTTGTGAACGCATCGATAGGTTTACATCTGAATGCTCTGCCGGTGGTTATCTGGACGCATCCGCCGGGCCTTCAAAGATAAAGGGGCAAACCGTAAGCGGTATGCCCCTTTTTGATTCAATGCGCACCGTGGTGTTGCGTCATTGCAACAGCAGCCCGGTCCGACCGTCAACGGCCGGGTATCATGCTCAGCGCGTCTCGGCCAGTTGTATCCGGCTGATGGCGCGCAGCAGCGCTGCCTTGGCGCGGACGTAATCGATGTCCATTTCACCGGATTGGAGTCGTTTTTCAGCCCGTTCGGCTGCGGACTGGGCCCGTTCAACGTCGATATCCCTACGCCGTTCAGCCGACTCGGCCAAAACGGTCACCCGATCGGGCAGGGCCTCGGCAAACCCACTGCTGACAAAGACAAAATGCTCTGCGCCGCTTCCATCCTTGTACTTGATGGCGCCGGTCTTCAAGGTCGTCAGAAACGGGGTATGACCGGATAGGACACCGAACTCGCCCAAGGTGCCCGGGGCCATGACGATCTGGGCACTTTCACTGACCACAGACTTTTCGGGAGTAACCACTTCGAGTCTAATGTTTTCAGCCATTTATCGCCTCTTTCCTTGCATTAAGCCTCGGCCATTTCCTGAGCCGCTTCAAGAACTTCTTCAATGCCGCCCTTCATGTAAAAAGCCTGCTCGGGAATATTGTCGTGCACACCTTCACATATCTCTTTGAACGCGCGGACCGTATCTTCGACCTTGACATATTTGCCGGCTTTGCCGGTAAATGTTTCCGCCACATGGAAAGGCTGCGAGAGGAAGCGCTGGATCTTGCGGGCACGCTGGACGGTAAGTTTGTCCTCATCGGACAGCTCTTCCATGCCAAGGATGGCGATGATGTCCTGCAGTTCCTTGTATTTTTGCAACATGTTCTGCACTTGACGAGACACCAGGTAGTGTTCTTCGCCGATGACCATGGGGTCCAGGATGCGCGACGTGGAGTCCAGAGGATCCACAGCCGGATAAATTCCCAGCTCGGCGATCTGACGCGACAGCACCACGGTTCCATCGAGGTGGGCGAATGTGGTTGCCGGCGCCGGGTCGGTCAAGTCGTCGGCAGGCACGTAAACGCACTGTACGGCGGTAATGGAGCCCTTATCCGTTGAGGTGATGCGCTCTTGCAAAGCACCCAGGTCGACGGCCAACGTGGGTTGGTAACCCACCGCGGAAGGCATGCGGCCGAGAAGCGCCGACACTTCAGAGCCAGCCTGGGTGAAGCGAAAGATGTTATCGATGAAAATCAGCACGTCCTGTCCTTCCTTGTCGCGGAAGTATTCCGCACAGGTCAGGGCGGACAGCGCCACCCGGGCACGAGCACCCGGCGGTTCGGTCATCTGACCGTAAATCAATGCCGCTTTGGGCAGCACGCCGGAATCCTTCATTTCGTGGTACAGGTCGTTGCCTTCACGGGTGCGCTCACCCACGCCGGCAAACACAGAGATGCCGCCGTGCTGCATGGCGATGTTATTGACCATCTCCATCATGATAACCGTCTTGCCAACACCCGCGCCGCCGAACATCCCCATTTTGCCGCCACGGGGAAAAGGCACCAACAGGTCGATCACCTTGACGCCGGTCTCCAGCACACGCACTTCGGTGTCCTGTTCTGTGAAAAGCGGCGCCGGTCGATGAATGGGCATCATCTTTTCCTGGCTGACCGGCCCCAGGCCGTCCACCGGGCGTCCGACAACGTTGAGCACGCGTCCCAGGCTCGCTTCACCCACAGGCATCTGGATCGGTGCACCGGTATCCTTGACCGGCATGCCGCGAACCAGGCCATCGGTGACGTCCATGGCGATGGTGCGCACCACGTTGTCGCCGAGGTGTTGAGCCACTTCGACAACCAGATTGTCTTCGTCGTCGTTGATGGCCGGGTTGGTGATCAACAGCGCGGTAAGGATGTTCGGCAACTGCCCCTGTTCAAACTCGACGTCCACGACAGGCCCCATAACCTGAGTGACTTTACCTATATTCTCTGACATTTACAGCCTCCTAAATTGTGTTTACCCCTTGAGGGCCTCGGCACCACCGACGATGTCCATCAAATCCGCTGTAATGGCTGACTGTCGGGCTTTGTTGTAAGCGAGGGTCAAACTGTCGATCATATCGTTGCACGCCTTGGTGGCGTTATCCATGGCGGTCATCCGGGCAGCGTGTTCGCTGGTGGATGTTTCCAGCAGTGCCCGGTAAATCTGAACATAGACGTTACGTGGCAACAAATCGCCCAACAGCTCTTCCGGCGACGGCTCGCAAATATGCTCGGCTAGATACTCGGCCGAATCGTCTGCCTCCTCCTCATCTTTCTCGATAGGTGGAATGGGCAGCAGCTTTTGAACCACCGGGAGCTGCCTGGCCATGCTGACGAATTCAGAAAAGATGATGTAGACTTCATCGTATAGGCCGTCCAAAAAGCCGTCCACCAGCTTCCTGCCGGCAGTGGAGGCGACGCTGAAGCCGAATTTGCCGCCCACGATCCCGAGGTGTTCTTCGGCGATATCATAGCCAGCCTTGCGGCTCCAATCCCGCCCCTTCTTGCCGAAGCAGGTAAGGGAGTATTCGGCACCTTCGATCGGGTTGTTTTTGATGTGGTTTTTCGCCGCATCAGTGAGGTTGATATTGAAGCCACCGCACAATCCCCGATCCGACGTGCACAGCACGATGTGGATCTTCCTGACATCTTCTTTGGGGATAAACAGCGTGCTGGCTTCCTCTCCGGCCTTTTCAGCCAGACTGCCAAGGACTTCAGAAAATTTTTCGGCATAGGGGCGAAATCCGTCCATCGCCCCTTGCGCACCACGCAACCGTGAGGTTGCAACCATGTTCATGGCTTTGGTAATCTGCTTGGTCTTCTTGACACCCTGGATTTTTAACTGGACTTCCTTTAACGTTGGCATACAGTTGTCGTCCTTATCGCATGTGGGCTGAGTTCAGCAGTTTTTCCAAAACCTAGTTGATGGTGTCCTTGAACTCCTCGCCGTAAGCCTCGAGGGCCGTTTTGAGCAGGTCGTCGATCTCATCGGTGATATCCTGGGCCTCTTCCAATTTGGATAAGATTTCCGGGTAGCGTTCCTCGACGAAGGGATAGAGGCCGGCTTCGTATTTGGCGACGACGTCAGACGGGAACTTATCCAGATAACCGCGGGTGGCGGCATAAAGAATGGTCACCTGCTTCTCGTGGGACAGCGGCTGGTACTGGGGCTGTTTAAGCACCTGCACCAGACGCTCACCGCGGATGAGCTGCTTCTGGGTGGCGGCATCCAGATCGCTGCCGAAAGCGGCAAAGGCTTCCAGTTCTCTAAACTGGGCCATGTCCAGCCGCAGGGTGCCGGCCACTTTCTTCATGGCCTTGGTCTGGGCGGCACCGCCGACGCGGGACACGGAGAGACCGACGTTAATGGCCGGACGCACACCGGCGAAAAACAGAGCGGGTTCGAGGTATATCTGACCGTCGGTAATCGAAATTACGTTGGTCGGAATATAGGCGGAGACGTCACCGGCCTGGGTTTCAATGATCGGCAGGGCGGTCAGCGAACCGGCGCCCAGATCATCGCTGAGCTTGGCGCTGCGCTCCAGAAGCCTGGAGTGGTTGTAGAAAATGTCGCCCGGGAAGGCTTCCCGTCCGGGTGGACGTCTGAGCAGCAGGGATACCTGCCTGTAGGCAGCAGCCTGTTTGGAAAGATCGTCGTAGATGATCAGGGCGTGCTGGCCCTTGTCGCGGAAATATTCACCCATGGCGCAGCCGGCGTAGGGCGCCAGGTACTGCAGGGTGGCCGGGTCGGAGGCACAGGCGGCAACGATGGTGGTGTACTCCATGGCGCCTTCCCTTTCGAGAACGGCGGCCACCTGGGCAACGGTGGATTTTTTCTGGCCGCAGGCCACGTAAATACAGAATACGTCGGTATTCTTCTGAGCGAGTATGGCATCGACGGCCACGGCGGTCTTGCCGATCTGGCGGTCGCCGATGATCAGCTCACGCTGCCCCTTGCCTACCGGGGTCATGGCATCGACCGCCTTGAGGCCGGTGTAGCAGGGTTCGTGCACCGATTTTCTGGCGATGACGCCGGGGGCCACCATCTCCACACGGCTGAAGGTCTCGGTATCGATGGCGCCTTTGCCGTCGAGAGGCTCTCCCACGCCGGACACCACGCGGCCAAGCACCGCTTCACCCACGGGCACCTGAGCGATCCTGCCGGTCCGTTTGACCATGTCGCCTTCTTTGATGCCGGTATCTTCGCCCATAACGGCGATACCCACGTTGTCCTCTTCCAGGTTGAGCACCAGACCGAGAATGCCACCGGGGAACTCCACCAGTTCGAGTGCCATGGCTTTTTCAAGTCCATACACACGGGCAATGCCGTCACCCACGGACAGGACGACGCCGGTTTCGCTCAGTTCGATTTTCTTGTCGTAATCCGTGATCTGCTCTTTGATGATCTGACTTATTTCTTCAGCTCTTAGTTCCATTAGACACGCTCACCCCTTTTTAAAGATTCTCTCATATTGAGCAGCTGCGTACGAACACTGCCGTCCAAAACCAGATCGCCGATGCGGGTCACAATACCGCCGATCAGCTCCGGATCCTGCTCAACCTCCAGAATAATATCCTTACCTGTCCGCTTGGACAGGGCTGACTGAATTTTCTCGACGGTGTCGGATGACAGCTCTGTGGCCGATACCAGGCTGGCCCGGGCCACGCCTTTGAGCTCATCGGCAAATTTCTGGAAAAAGTCGTTGATGTTGCCCAAAAACCCGATCCGTCCCTTGTCGAATAAAAACAGGAGAAATGTGGTCATGGCCTGAGATAGTTTTAGATTGTCCATCACACGCGTCAGGACCTTTTTACGAGCGTCAACGTCGTAGAGCGGATTGACCAGCACCTGTTTAAGGCTATCATCCTGCTCGATCAGACTTGCGAAAGCGCCCAGCTCTTCCCGGTAGGTGTCAATCTGTCCATCTTCCTTACCGATCAGCAGAAGCGCCTTGGCATACCGCCTTGCAATTGCCAGATTCTTCACTATGCCACCACCTTCTCTAAATATTCGTCCACCAGTTTTTCCTGGTCATCCGAATTGATCTGTTCCTTGATGATCGCCTCGGCCTTGGCCAGCGCCTTTTCCACAATTTCCGCCTTTAGATCAGCCTTGGCTTGCAAGAACTCGTATTCGATGTTTTTACTGGCCTGCTCTTTGAGTTTCTCGGCAGCTGCCTCCGCCGCCTCCAGAATCCTGGCTTTGGCCTCTTCACCCTGTTTGACGTATTCGGCCAACAGGGCCTCGGCCTCTTTATCCAACTCGGCCATTTTGGCGTCATATTCGGCCAGCTTGGCCTCGGCGGCCTGCTTCTTTTGCTCAAGATCCTCCAGTTGCTCTTTAATGCCCTGAATGCGCCCACCCAGTGCCTGGGAGACCGGTTTCTTGAGCACCAGAAAGAGCCCGATGGCCAGAACGGCGAAATTCATCACCCGATAGGTGTCCGTGGCCAGCCAGCCTTTATGGGCCTCGTCACCGTGGCCGCCGCCGGAGGCAGCTATTGCCATCGTGCTCCCGAATAGGAGAAACGCGACCATCAACAGCGGCAGTGTCCACCGCGTACGGCTGCGCTTCCTTAGCATAAATGGAACTTTCATTAAGCAACCCTCCCCAATATTTTTTTTCCAATCGCATCTGCGAATGCGTCGACTTCTTCTTCGAGCGCTGCTTTGACGGTGCCCATTTCCTGGGCGATTTTTTCTTTGACTTCCTTGAGCTCGGCCTGCGCGGAATCGTTGATCTTTCCAATGATTGCCTTTTCCTCTTCCACGGCGGCCTGCATCAGCGCTTCTTTCTCCTTCTGGCCGGCGGCCCGGGCCTGACGAACACCGTCAGTGTATGCGTCTGCCTTCGATTGGACCTGCTGGGCTGACCCGTCGATATCAGACTGCAATCCGGTAATCTTTTCTTTACGCTCCAGCAGAATTTTTCGAATGGGTTTATAAAGCACCATATTCATAATCCAAATCAGCAGCAAAAAATTCACGATCTGTACGACTATGGATCCATCGACGCTTACCATCTAAGAGCCTCCGTGAAGTAAGAATATAAATTGCTAAAAAAACACTATATTTTCTATGATTGGTGGTGTTTGCGACAGGTGCAAACTCCGGCGGCTTATACCATCAGGGCGGCTGAAATGTCAAAGGTTTTTTATAAAATTGACAGCGGCCTAAAAAGACCAGCAGTCTGCTTGCGGGTCATCTTTGGGCAATCCGGTGGATGCGACGATCATCGCCTGTTTGGCGATGCGTGGTTCAGGGTCCCGGGATTGTCAGGAAGCTGTAAAGATAACAACAGGTTACGATATCATTGCAACGAGTCCGTTGCGGGCTTTTTTTCAGCCTGCTTTTCGTTTTTCTTGGCGGGTTCAACAGGCATTGGCTCGGGCTTGGTCATACTGCAGTTTCCGTTAAAGTAAACGCCGGTTTCAATGGAGACGACTGGCGCCTGAATATCGCCGGTAATTTTGGCAGGCGGATAAACCTCAATTCGATCGGTGGCTTGAATGTGTCCGTTCACGGTGCCTTTGATTATGGCAGTTCCCACCCGGATCTGGGCTTCCACCACCGCCCGTTCGCCGATCACCACCGTCCCTTTTTCCGACAGGATTTTTCCATTGACCGCTCCATCCAGACGGATGGTGTCCTTGAAAGCCAGGGTGCCATCGATGGCTGTCCCGACGCCAAGTAAGGTGGAAATATGATCCATACTCTCTCTTTTTTTCATTATCTCTCCCTGTTTTAATCGTTTTGTGTGGTGTCCTTTCGCCGTCGTAATGGCCGTGCCACGGTCTGAGCAGCTATTCGAATTTGAATCGACGCATACTGACATTCATCAATAAGCCGACCCCCATCATCATGGTGACGATCGACGATCCTCCGTAACTCACAAAGGGCAGGGTTACCCCCACCACCGGCATAAGCCCCATGACCATACCGATGTTAATCAATACCTGCCAAGCAATCATTGCGGTTATGCCCACAGACAACAGGGTGCCGAAAGGATCCCGACACCGACCGGCAATACTCAACCCCCATGCAATGATAATTAAAAATAAGACAATCACCGTCAACGAGCCCATCAAGCCCCACTCTTCGGCCAGTACCGAAAAAATGAAATCGGTGTGCTGTTCGGGCAAAAAGGAAAGTGCGTTCTGGGTCCCTTTTAAAAAGCCTTTGCCGCTGAGCATCCCCGACCCAATGGCAATTTTAGATTGAATGATGTGATAGCCGGCGCCCAACGGGTCGCGATCGGGGTTCAAAAAAGTCAGAATCCGCTGTTTCTGGTAGCCGCGCAAAAAAAGCCAGATCAGCGGAACCAACAGGGTACACGTGGCGATCAGCCAACTGAGGGCACGGCGATCAATTTTAGCAAATAGGGTCATGGCCCCGGCAATCAGTGCGATTACCATGGCTGTGCCTAAATCCGGCTGACGGACGACCAATCCAAATGGCAGGGCGGTGAGCAAGGCCGGAACCACCAAGTCACGCAACGTGAGACCGTCGGTATTGATGAGTTTGGCGAAATAGCGAGATAGGATGATGATGATGGCGACCTTGGCCATCTCTGAGGGCTGCAGGGAAATTGGCCCCATGGACAGCCAGCGCTTGGACCCACCCACATACTTGCCAAAAAAAAGCACCGCCACCAGGGCGCTTACGGAGACCAGGTAAATGAAGGTGGCAAACCGCTCGAATTGTTTGTAGTCAAAAAGAAAACAGACGATCATGACGACAATGCCACCGCCGTACCAAATCAGCTGTTTTTTAAACAAGGTGATGTCCGGCGCCACGGCTCCGGCCGATACGGCACTGTATAGGGCCACCAGTCCCGCACCGCCGATGGCCAGCGTGAGCGTCAACAGCCCCCAGTCAAAGCATTGCAGCAATCGTCTATCGAACATCGCTCATCGTTCCATT
>JASFFF010000123.1:0-9113 GCA_050124445.1 Desulfosarcina sp. | reverse complement strand
ATCTGCTGCTGAAGAACGGCACCCGCAGACGCGTACTGCTTTCCGGCAGCCTGGCCAAAAGCCCTTCGGAGGACGGGGAAACCATCCACTTTCTGATCAAAGATATCGAGCAGCGGCGGCTGATGCAAAGACAGATGGCCCAGGCAGACAAACTGGCTTCCATCGGCGAACTCTCATCAGGCATCGCCCATGAGATCAACAATCCGTTGGGGATTATTTTGGGCTATACGCAACTGCTGCTGCGCGGAGAAGACCATCAATCGGACCGTTTCAATGATCTGAAAACCATCGAAAAGCATGTCCAGTCGTGCAAGGCCATCGTCGAGGATCTGCTGAATTTTGCACGGACGTCCAGCCCCCAAAAGGCGAACCTGGACATTCGCACCGTTATCGACGAAGTGATTGGTTTTGTGCGCCATCACAGCAATCTGGAGAACATTCAAATAGAAACGGATTTTGCAGATGCGCTGCCTCCCGCACGCATGGATGAGAAAAAAATCAAACAGGTACTGATCAACTTGTTGATGAACGCCATTCACGCCGTGGATGGAACGGGTACGATTCGCATCAGAACCGGGCTCAATCAGACAACCAAACGGATTTCGGTGGAGGTATCGGATACCGGCCACGGGATCGAGAAGGAAGACCTGCCGAAAATTTTCGATCCGTTTTTTACCACCAAGCCAACTGGAGAAGGGACGGGATTGGGTCTCTCGGTCAGTTATGGCATTATCAAAGGCCACGGCGGAAATATCAGTGTCAAAAGTACGCCCGGGCATGGTGCCGCCTTTACCCTGTCTCTACCTGTTACCCCTTCACATTCAGGATTGTAAATCATGACCCAGCAGCTGCTCATAATAGACGACGAACCGGATATGTTGACCCTGCTGAAAAGAAGTTTGGAACCCGAACTGGCGTGTCGGGTGGACACTGCATCTTCAGGTGAAACCGCGTTGGAGATGATTCGTGACACCGACTATGACCTGGTGCTGGCCGATATCAAAATGCCCGGTATTAGTGGATTGGAGGTCCTGGAGCGGGTTAAAGCCGACCGGGGTGAAGAGGTTACCATCGTCATGATGACCGCCTATGGACACATCGAAATGGCCGTGGAAGCCATGAAACGGGGTGCTTATGATTTCATTACCAAACCCTTCGACCATGACGCGCTGGTAATGCGTCTGGAAAAGGCTTTCGAACGCAGCCGCCTGCTCAGGGAGAACCTGAGACTGCACCACGAATGCCGTTCCACGGACATGTTTCAGGATCTTGTGGGGAAAAGCCCCAAAATGCAGCGGGTTTACGAAACCATCCAAATGGTCGCCAAAAACGATCTCACGGTACTCATCACCGGAGAATCGGGCACGGGCAAGGACCTGACCGCCCGGGCCGTGCACGCCTTGAGTAATCGCAGCAAACGACCGTTTATTGCCGTCAATTGTCCCACTGTCCCGGAACATATTCTGGAAAGTGAACTGTTCGGGTATAAAAAAGGTGCCTTTACCCATGCCACACGTGACAAGAAGGGCCTTTTTCAGGAGGCTCACAGCGGCACGATCTTCCTGGATGAGATTGGGGATATCACGCCTACCATCCAGACCAAACTGCTGCGGGTCCTTCAGGAGAAAGAGATCAAACCCTTGGGGGACGTCCGTCCCATTAAGGTGGACGTGCGTATCATCGCATCCACCAACCAGCCGCTGGCAGAAAAAATACAAACTGGAGAATTTCGCGAAGATTTTTTCTACCGGCTCAATGTGCTGCCCATCCGATTGCCGCCGCTTCGTGAACATCCCGAAGACATTCCATTGATCGCCAGCCACCTGCTGGAAAAACACTGCGCCAAACTCGACAAACCACTCAAGCGGTTTTCAGAGGCGGTGATGGACGCCTTTACCAGCCACCAATGGGAAGGCAATGTCCGAGAAATGGAAAACATGGTTATGCAGGGCATCTTGTTTTCGAAAACCGATGAAATTACACCCAAGGATTTGGGCATGGGACGCAAAACCTCAACAGGGGCAACGACCGCCGTCGCTCCGTTGTTGAATCAGCCTTACAAGCAAGCCAAAGAAAACAACCTCAAGGCTTTCAATGCCGCCTACATCGGCCATCTGCTCTCCAAAAACAGTGGCAACGTCACCCGGGCGGCCAAGGCCTGCGGCCTGGAACGCCAGGCCCTGCAGCAGATCATGCGCCGCTATGGCATCTCAGCGGATCCTTACCGCAAATAAAAAGGAGAACGGAGTGCTTGCTCTTACCCATTCCCCTTTTATAACGCCTGTTTCGCTTACCCGATGGTGACCTTTTTGGGTTTGCTGGATTCCGGCTTGGGTATACTCAGCTTGAGCACACCGTCCTTGTAAATGGCCTTGATCTTCTCCGCATCTATTTCCAGAGGCAGAGTGAATGATCGTTTAAAGGATCCGTATGACCGTTCGCGCCTGAAGTACCGATCCTTCTTAACCTTACTGTCCGTCGACCGCTCACCCTTCACGGTCAGGACATGACCGCTTATATCAATGGCGATCTTGTCCTTTTCCACACCCGGCAATTCAGCCGTCATGACAATCTGGTCATCATCTTCGAATACGTTTACCTTGGGATTCCAGTCGTGCATCGTTAAGGCCCTGGTATCATTGAAGAAGTCGCCCAGGAAATTGTCGAACATACGGTCCGACCGCCGGTTGAATCTGAGCAAATGCCTATTGGGATTGAGTCTGACAAGCTGCATGGTATTACCTCCCTAATTGAGGGCCTGCGGCCCGAATCATGTTTGCTGAAAGGAAGGTAATTGCATATTAAAAGTTGTCAACACTAATCTTCACATTACTTTTGTAAAAATTATAGATAAGTAATTCTAGACGGTGCCCACGCCGTATTTTTGCCCAACCACTTTCATTCAACCGGAAAGCCCCTTTCTTGCCAACGCGACCATCCATTTTTAAGATACCGGACCGATGCGAATCCGTTGATTTGTAAAAGTTCGGCAAGTTGTTCGGCCAGTTGGCAATCCTCGCCATCACAATAGGTAATAATAAGGGCAAGTGGGTCGGTGGCAGACACAAATTGGGGCAACCACTTCTCTTGGTCGCCAAGATAAAGATGAACCGCATCTTGAATGTGCCCGGCTTCAAAATCGGCTGGATGTCGGGCATCGGCAAATAGGGCACTGTTATTTCGGTGGTGGGCGAGCGCATCCTCGATGGAAATTTCCAATCCACCATCTGCGGTTTGAACCGGCGAAGCGGTGCTGCGTTCGATGGTGCTGGGAATCAATCTGACCGAATCGGGGTGCAGCACATGCACGGCCAAGGCCACGCCGACAGCCACAAGAATAAGAATCAGCGCCTCTTTTAGGGTTTGTTTGACCATTGTTCGACACGCGTCGGTTTCGTCAATGTCCTTTTTACTGCCCCGAAATAGCCATTTTGAGCATACGATCAACCGGCCCATGCATGGCAGTGAGACAGGGTCAATCGTAGGTTTCGATAAACAACCGCGAATCGCCGAACTGCCGGTCGATGATTGCCGTTGCATCGCGGATCATGGCCCGCCGGCCGCACAGATAAAAATCGTAAATGCCGGATTTCAATTGTTCTTGCAGGTAACGGGTGACACGACCATGAAAACCATCGTCGTTCCCCTGGGGCCTGCTGATGCAGGGCACATAACTGCGCAGTCCGCTCTGCAGAAGCGCTCGATAGATCAGCTGGTCGGCTGTGTCCGCACCGTGAAGCAAAAGGGCATCGCGCACCCCGCTGCGCAAAAAGGCGACAAATGGGGCCACGCCGGTGCCGGTGGCCACGAACACGACCGGATTGACGGACCCCTGGAAGATGAAATGACCGTGGGGCCCCGACACCGACAGTGCCGATCCAATCTCCACAGTCAGAATGTCCGTAGAGAAGCGTCCCCTGTCCACAAGGGCGATACAAAAATCGAGGGTTTGGTCATCCGGACCGGAAACCATGGTATAGTCTCGCTGATACCCATCCATCCGGATCCGCAGGAACTGACCCGGCAAAAAAGTGAAGCCTGCCGGGCGATCCAGCCGCAGTTCCAGTATTTTGGGGGCCAGCCACCGACGGTCCTTTAGCACTGCTTTAAGGGTGCTTGAATCAATTACGCGTTCCAAAGAACATCCTTTTGCCCGTGTACATGGTTGCAATATCTGGCCAACACAAACAGATAGTCGGAAAGCCGGTTGAGAAATACGAGAATGTGCTGCATGGTGGTGGTGGCACCGGCATCACCATCTTCCTGTTCAACCAGTTCGATTGCCCGCCGTTCGGTTCGTCGGCAAACCGTGCGGGCCATATGGGCCAGCGAGGCGGATAGATGTCCGCCGGGCAGGACAAACTGCTTCAGTTCTGGCAGCGATTCATTTCTGCGGTCAATGGCAGCTTCCAGCATCTTGGCAGGATCAGCGGTAAACGACTTTAAAAACTGTTTAGACGCGGCACCTGGGGTCGTTGCTATCCAGGCACCGGCATCCAGCAGCAGCGCCTGAATCGACTGAATTTCATCCTTTAGCGATTGTTCTTCCGCATCCAGCGCCGCAGCAACTGCACCGATCACCGAATTGAGTTCGTCCAAATCGCCATAGGCCTCCACGCGGGGACTGCTTTTGGCAACCCGTTCGCCGCTGAAGAGACTGGTTTTACCGCGATCCCCCGTACCGGTATATATTTTCATTTGACCTTCCCGTCCCGGCTGCGCCGGATACCACAAATTGGTTAATTGCATCGGGCCTAAGGATTGACATACATACAAACGAAATGACCCGAGATGCTTGATGTGTCTAAATATTAGTCATTTTGACCAATCTTGTCATTCGATTTTTGCTGGCGATTGAAGCATGCGGCTGGCAATCCCAAACCAAACCAGGCTCATTGCCTGCAGGCCGATCATCAGGCCAAAGCCCGTGTGGTAGCCTGCCAGCGCATAGCTGCCGTCAATGCCGACGGGCCAGCGTTCGATAATGCCCCCGATGGCCCACTGACCCAAGAATGCGGCCACAAATACCAGCAGATTGACCGCCGTGGTGACCCGGCCGGACAAGTGTATTGGAAACTGTTGAGAAAGGGCGGCGTACGATATGATTCCCGATGTACCGAAAAACCCGAACAGCAGCCAGAGGGGACGGGCCCAGGTGACTGGAGCGATTATCAATAGCCCTTGAACGGCCATGAACACGCCCATCCCAGTTACCGCGGTCGCCAGGACGCTGATGCCCGAGCGGCTCAGCCGCTCGGCCAGTGAACCGAGCAGGATGAATCCGCCGATCATGGCTGCGGCCACCCATAGCAGCACATTGGCGACGCCCACGCGATCCAACCCGGCCACATCCTTTAGCCAGGGCCCCGACCACAATCCCTGTATGGATAGAAAAGAGGCTTGGGACAATGTGGTCAAGGGTGCCGTTCGCCAAAAATGAAGGCTGGTAAATACCTTCTTGACGCCTCGCAGTTGGTGTCTGAAACCCTCTCCGGAACCACTGGATGCCTTTTCCGGCACCACGGTGTACACAGCTATGGCAACCAGCAGGGTCAGCACGGCCAGGACCATGAAAATCCCGCGCCAATCGGTCACGTGCAATGCCGCCTCCACCGGTGCCGTCGCCGCCAGGGCGCCAAACCCGCCGGCAGCCATTTGAAAACCGTTTACCAGGGGCCATTTCTCTCTGGGAAACCATAAGGTGTAGGCTTTAAAGGCCGCCATCAGGCAGGCCGACACACCAAAACCGATAAAGGCCCGCCCAGCCACCAGGCCGGCCAGGGTATCGGCCTGCGAAAAAAGAAACGCCCCCAGACCGGCAAACAGCAACAAAAATGCTTCCATCCGCCGGGGACCGAAACGATCCAGCAGCACCCCCAACGGCAATTGGAACGAGGCAAAGGAGATAAAGTAGGTTGCCGTCAGCATACCCAACGCAGATGGGCCGACACCCAGATCGCCCACCAAGTCCGGGGCAATCACTGCATTGACCACCCGGTACAGGTAAGATAGGAAATATCCAGCGGCGAAAGGGACGAATATACGCAGCGTGGTTAATAAGGAGGTGTTCATCAGCTCTGGCCTAACGAAAAACAGCGGTTATCAGAATGCAATCCCCATGATGTCGAAAACGATGCAAGCAGAATACGTCGCATAGGTTGCAATGACAAGTTTTTTACAATCGGCAGTTTCGAATGATAAACGGATGGTTGCGATATTGTTTCGATCAACGTCAAGCAGGAGTAAAGACAGCCCATGTCTTCAGACAACCCCGATAAACGCTGCCTTGCCATGCAGCAGTTGCTGAAACGCCAGCATGCTGCCTTTGATTTGAATCCGATGCCCTCAGCCGAACGACGCAAGGGGCACCTTAAGCGACTGGCCTCGGCCCTGAAGGCTGCCCGGCATCGCCTGGCCGATGCCATCGACAAGGATTTTAAGGGACGCAGCCATGACGAGACCCTGCTGGCGGAAATTTTCCCCAGCCTCGAGGGCCTCCGGCATGCAGCCAGACATGTGAGCCGGTGGATGCGGCCCGATCGACGGCGGGTCGGACTGATATTTCAACCGGCCCGGGCGAAGGTGCTCTATCAGCCGCTGGGGGTGGTGGGTGTCATCTCCCCCTGGAATTACCCTGTGTATCTGACCATCGGCCCGCTGACTGCAGCCCTGGCAGCCGGCAACCGGGTCATGATCAAAGCCAGTGAATACACCCCGAACACCACACAGATTCTCCGAGAAATGATAGCCGGACAATTCACCGAGGATCACGTGTCGGTGGTAACCGGCGATGCAAACGTTGCCGCGGCATTTTCCCGATTGCATTTCGACCACCTGCTTTTCACCGGCGCCACCGCCGTCGGGCGCCACGTCATGCACGCCGCTGCCGACAACCTGACACCCGTTACCCTTGAATTGGGTGGCAAGTCCCCGGCATTGGTCGCGCCGGATTACCCCGTTGAGACCGCGGCCCAACGGATTGCCTTTGGCAAATGCTTCAATGCCGGACAAACCTGCATTGCCCCTGACTACCTCCTCTGCTCGGAAAAACGCGCGGATGCGTTTGTGAGGGCCTTTTCAACAGCCGTGGCACGGATGTATCCCAGTATGGCAGCCAACCCGGACTATACGGCTATCGCCAACCAACGGCAGTTCGACCGGCTTTCCGGCCACCTGGCTGATGCACGGCAAAAAGGCGGGCGGCTGGTGGAGATCAACCCATCGGCGGAAGCATTTTCAGACACCCGAAAAATGCCGGTGTGGCTGATTCTGGAGCCCACTCGCGCCATGACAGTTATGCAAGAGGAGATATTCGGCCCGATCCTTCCCATAATCACCTACCGGCATCTTTCCGAAGCCATCGAAGATGTCAACAGCCGACCCCGACCCCTTGCCTTCTATTATTTTGATGCAAACAGAAATCGGGTCCAAACCGTTCTCGACCAAACCCGGTCCGGCGGGGTATGCATCAACGACACCCTTGCCCACGTGGCCCAGGAAAACCTGCCCTTCGGCGGGATCGGGGATTCCGGTATGGGCGCCTATCACGGCGAAGCCGGCTTCCTGACCTTTTCCAAGGCAAGGTCGGTATTCGAGCGCGGACGATTCAACGGCACACGCCTGGCCTGGCCACCCTACGGCCATCGGATCCATCGCTGGCTTTACCGCTTTTTGCTGCGCTGATAAGGGGCGAGAATAACCCATCAAAGGCCATCGGTCAAACGGCAAACCCGGACGGAATGGGCAGCTGCAAATGCTGCGACGCTCTTGCCAGGTTGGCTGCCTTGCCACCCACCAGGGATTCATCCGATGCCGGGCGATCGTCCAAGGCAACCACATAGGGCGGATCCGCAGTTGGCGGTTCCGTGAGAAGCATGAATCGCATGTATTGATCGAATTTTTTGTAATAGGTGTGAAGGGCCGTGTATTGCCCCGGGCAAATGATGTTCAGCTCGGACAGCATATGGCCAACGGCTCTGGAGAGTCGTCTATACCGGTTTTCAACGGCATTAAAATCCACCGGCATACAAAAAAGCGCCCGGTCGGAAAACAGGCGCTTTACCTTTGGTGGTCGCAAGATCCAGTTTTACTTGGTCCCGAAAATCTTGTCGCCGGCATCTCCCAAGCCCGGAAGGATATAGCCGATGTCGTTTAGTTTTTCATCAATGGCTGCCACATAGACATCCACGTCGGGGTGGGTCTGTTCAAGCCGTTTCAGGCCTTCGGGGGCAGCCACCAGAAAAAGCCCGCGGATCTGGCGGCAGCCGGCTTCTTTAATCAGATCGATGGTGGCTACCAGGGTTCCCCCCGTGGCCAGCATGGGATCCAAAATCAAAGCGATGCGCTTTTCCACGTTGGAGGTCATTTTGACATAATAGCGCACCGGCGCCAAGGTCTCTTCGTTGCGATACAAACCGACCACACTCACCTTGGCCGATGGGATAAGATTCAGCACCCCGTCCATCATCCCCAATCCGGCGCGCAGGATCGGAACCACGGTGATCTTTTTGCCCTTGATGTTTTCGACGGTCACCTCACCTGCCCATCCGTTGATAATCATGGTTTCGGTTTCCAGGTCCTTGGTGGCCTCATAGGTGAGCAGGGTGGCCAGTTCGTTGGCCAGTTCTCTGAATTTTTTTGTGGTCACATCGTTGGCGCGCATGAGACCGATTTTATGTCTGATCAGCGGGTGTTCCACAAGGTGTACGGGCACACATCCTCCTTTTAGAAAATCGGTGAGCGATCACCGGACGCCAACGGGAATAGCTCACAGGGATTAAAAATCGCCCAAGGGCCTGGCGAAGGTAAACTTAAACGGGTCTGCCAGCAGGTAGTCGTAGGCGGGCTTGATGTTGCCACCCAAAGCGGAAAAAGGCGACGTGACGACAAAAATCGCGCCGCCGATAACCGTGGCGGCAAATCCCAGGGGTCTGACAATTACCTCGCTGGCCATTTTACCGGCGACAAGATCGTCATCCTGCTCCAGCCCCTGGGCCAGGCAGCTCGTGCAGGGAACCACAACCAATGCAACTGCGCTCAGCAGGACAATGACGCGCTTTAGGATTCCGTTCATCTCGTTTCCTCCTATGTGAATGTTGAGGCGCTTTCGCCCC
>JASFFF010000122.1:0-9139 GCA_050124445.1 Desulfosarcina sp. | reverse complement strand
CTCAAAACAAAGCTTCAAACTGGTCAGCGATCTGGTGAATCAAGGATTGGTCGATATGGTTTCCATCATGGACCATACCCCCGGGCAAGGACAGTTTAAATCCATGCAGTCCTATATCCGGTTTCATGCCGTTGAATACCAGGAATCCGAACAGGTGATTCGTGAAAAGGCAAAGGAAAAGCGGATGAACAACGCCCGCGCCTGGCAGTTGGTCAGGAAACTGGCAGAGACGGTGGCCAAGGCGGGGATTCCCATGCTCAGCCATGACGACGACACGCGGCAAAAAGTCGATTTGATTCGCTCCCTGGGCACCGGTGCGAGTGAATTCCCTGTCACCGAGATCGCCGCCCGCGAAGCCAGGCGCCATGGATTGAAGATCTTTATGGGAGCGCCCAACCTGATCAGGAATCAATCCACAAACGGTAATCTCAAGGCTTCTGATGCCTTGAGGGCGGGGTTGTGCGACGGGCTCATGTCCGATTACTACCCGGAGTCGCTATTGCAGTCCGGTTTCATCGGGCAGGCATATGCCGCATGCCCGGAAAAGGCCCTGAAAACGGTGACATCAGGGCCAGGTGTGTTTCTTAATGCAGGGGGCCGGCCCGGCCAACTGGTCCCCGGTGCTGATGCAGACATCATTATCGTAAACCGGAACCATCCTTGGGCCCATGTGATCCGCACACTGGTCAAGGGCACAACCGTATATCAAATCCAGGAAGCCAACTAACGTTTTAGCCTTCACTCCGTCGATATCAAAATCGATCAATTATTGACGGTGAGAACTCTGGAAAGGCCGGCCACCCGGCTGCGATGGTTCAAGCGGTTGGGGCAGGGCACACTAATTCCTGATGGGACTTTAATGTTTGGCTAACACAATACTAACACTACACTAATGCTGTCGTAATGCCCGCATGTGTTATCTGCCGCTACAAATAATTATTGTCAGATAAACCTTATTGAGGAGAGAAAGATGAGATCAAGCAGAATTTTGAAGTGGACGAAGTGTGTCATGTTGGTATTGATGGTAACCTTGATGGCGACTGCGGGTGCAATGGCCGAAGAGACCATTAAAGAATTCCGCATCGGTATCCTGGGCGGCGAAAATGCATCTGACCGCCTGCGTTCCAATGAGTGTCTCAAAGTCCAAGCTGAAGAACTGCTGGGCGTGCCTGTAAAGCTCTTTGCCCCGGCAGATTATAACGGTGTAATCGAAGGATTGCTGGGCGGCAATCTGGACATGGCCTGGCTGGGCGCCTCCGGTTACTCGAAAGTCTACCTGACCAACCCCGATGCAGTTGTGCCGGTTTTAACGAAAATCAACAAAGACGGGTCCTTTGGTTACTATTCCATCGGATTCGCCCGTGTGGATAGCGGCATTAAAAATCTGGATGACATGAAGGGCAGGGTGTTCGGCTTTGGCGACCCCAACTCCACCTCCGGTTACTTGATTCCGTCCATCGAAATCCCCCAGGCCGGATATTCCATGAAATCCGGAACGTACTTCAAAGAGGTTAAATTTACCGGTGGGCATGAACAAACCATCGTCGCCGTCTTCAACGGTGACATTGACGGCGGTGTTACCTGGGCCGACGGTTTGGGCAATTGGGAGGACGGATTCAACAGCGGCGCCCTGCGCAAGGCAACCGACGCCGGTCTCGTGGACATGACCCAGATTCGCGAAATCTGGCGCTCCAAGCTGATTCCCGAAGGTCCGATTGTCCTGCGAAAATCCCTGCCCGAATCCGTTAAGCTCAAAGTCACCGGCTGGCTGGCCAGCCTGCAGTCCATGGATCCCGAGTGTGCCTACGGGTTCATGGCCGGTGAAATCAAGGCCATCGCGCCCATTGACCATTCAGATTATTTAAGCATTATCGAGGCCCGCAAGCTCAAATCTAAAAAGAATTAGGGAATAATTGAACAAGGCCGCCCGACCGGGTGGCCTTGCCCGACCCTTAAAAGAATTGCACCATGACAACAGATGCCATCCAGCTTGAAATCATTGCCATGGAAAAGCGGCGAATGCTCTATTCCACTTTGGGCATTCTGTTGATGGCCGCTGTGCTTGCCAGCGGATACGGACTTGCAAGCAGCATGAATTCCGGCAGTTTCCTGAATGGTCTGGTAAAATTCTTTGACTATCCTGGTGAAATTGTTCGGGAGGCTTGGGCCGCCGGCAACGGGTTTTTTTTGCTGGTGATCCAATTTATTCCGGCCCTTGTCGAAACCTTGAACATCGCCGGGGCGGCCACCCTGGTCGGCGGCGGGCTTGCCGTCATTCTGGCATTTCTGGGCTCCAGTAATTTAGGCGTGAAACCACCGGTGGTCATAACCATTGTCCGGCGAATCATGGACAGCATGCGGGCGTTTCCCGAGCTGATCATTGCCCTTTTCCTGATTTTTATTTTGGGTTCCAGCCCGGTTCCGGCCATGATCGCGGTGGCCTTTCATACGGCCGGGGCACTGGGCAAGCTTTTTTCGGAAGTCAACGAAAACGCGGACGCCGACCCAGTCGAAGGGCTTGAATCCTGCGGTGCCAATTGGCTGCAGCGGATGCGCTACGGGGTGCTGCCGCAGGTGCTGCCCAATTATTTGAGCTATTTTATGCTGCGATTTGAAATAAATGTGCGCGCCTCAGCCATTCTCGGATTTGTGGGCGCCGGCGGCATTGGTACGGAACTGCGACGCACCATCGGGTGGGGCAAAGGGGCCGGCGACGAGACCGCTGCTCTGTTTTTCCTTTTGATCCTGTCCATCTTTGTGATCGATCAAATTTCATCTTTCATGCGCCAGCGACTGGTGTCCGGCAAGCAACGCAGTTAAGAGAGGGACGAGACGTTGGAAAGCGCCATAGCCATCGCAACCCACGGCCAGGGGCCAGACACCAAGGGCGTTTATCCTATCGTCCGGCGCAACAGCCTGATGGTCATTGCCGCAACACTCGGGGCGGTCGTCTACTTGGTTTATGTCTTCTTTGCCTTCGATGTTCCCAGCTTGATCGCAAAAGCCCAGCCCATGCGGGCCACGCTTCTGGCAACGGATGCCGTGGCCCACAAGGTTCACGTCACCAAATTTTTCCGGGGGGACACAAAGACGACCATTGCCGTGGAGGGCGAACGCACCGCAACGTATGATGCGCCGCCAGAATGGGTCCGCATGTCAGATAATGCCACATCCGTCGATCTGGGCGGCGGGTATCATGTTGAAATCATAGACCGGCAAATTACCATGGACATTCCAAATTATGGATCCGTCTTGGTGAAACGTGTCGGTAACAGAATCGTAACCCAGCTACCCGATGGACAATCTCCCCCGGAGTGGCTTCGATTCACATCGACCAAATTCGATGCCCGGCCCACCATCGGCAGGCGGGTTCAGATGTCCAAATCCCGGGTGGAGGTTCACCGTTATTTCATGGGTTGGGAGAACTTTTTCTTCCCCTTCCGCTCGCAACTCACCGCCTTTTCGCCGTGGGAGATCGTTCGGCTGGCCTTCAGCGAAGCGCGCCTCCAGGCGGATCTGCCGAACTGGAAACTGATTTTTCACACTTTCTGGACCAACCCGGACTGGCAGCACGGCCATGTATTCAAAGCCCTGTTGGAAACATTCCTGATGGCCGTCCTGGGTACCACCACCGCCGGGCTCGTTGGGCTACCCCTGGCGGTTCTGGCAGCAACCAATTTTACACCATCCCAGGTACTGCGCTTGGCTGTGCGCCGCCTGTTCGATTTTCTGCGCGGCATCGACATGCTGATCTGGTCCTTGATTTTTATTCGATCCTTTGGCTTGGGGCCGCTGACCGGTGCCCTGGCCATTGCATTTACCGACACCGGCTCACTGGGAAAACTATTCTCCGAGGCTTTGGAAGGGGTCAACAAGCAGCAGATGGAAGGGGTGCGGTCCACCGGCGCCAACCGCTTGCAGTTTTATCGATTTGGCGTCATTCCGCAAATTGTACCGGTATTCATTTCACAATGTCTGTATTACCTGGAGTCCAACGTCCGCTCGGCCACCATCATCGGTGCACTAGGGGCCGGTGGCATCGGCCTGATGCTGGTGGAGACCATCAACACGCAGCGGGATTGGGAAAACACCCTCTATCTGATTGTGTTGACGATCTTTCTGGTCATGGCAATGGACGCGCTTTCCGGCAAGCTGCGCAGGCGTTTGATCCAAGGCCGCCAGCCCAGTCAGAACCTTTAACTTAGTAAATCCCAAATAGCGCTAAGGAACTTTTCATGATTGTAAAAGATCTTACCAAACACTTCGGAACGGTGACGGCGGTTGATTCGGTCTCTTTTTCCATCGAGGAACCGCAGATGGTCGGTGTCATCGGCCCATCCGGCGCCGGGAAATCCACCATGCTGCGGATGATCAACCGGTTGACCGAAGCCAGCAAAGGCAGCATTCAGATAAACGGAAGAAAAATATTAAATCTTAAGGGAAAAGAGAAACGGCGCTGGCAGCGGGATTGCGCCATGATTTTCCAGCAGTTCAACCTGGTTCCCCGTCTGGATGTGGTGACCAATGTCCTATTGGGCAGGCTCAACGGTCACAGTACCCTGAAGAGCCTTTTCAGTATTTTCGGCCAATCCCTGGTTGAAGAGGCGCTGGCGGCCCTTGAGCGGCTCGGTATCGCAGACCAGGCGCTCCAGCGGGCTGAAACCTTGTCCGGGGGACAGCAGCAGCGGGTAGCCATTGCAAGGGCGCTCATGCAGAAACCCAAAATGGTTCTGGCGGATGAACCCATCGCCTCTTTGGATCCCCTGAGTGCAGAGAAAGTGATGACATCGTTGCGGGAAATCCGCGACCGGGACCAGCTCACCGTCATCTGCAACCTCCATACCCTGGATACGGCACGCACCTATTGCGACCGGGTGATCGGTATGCTCAACGGCCGCCTCGTGTTTGATGATGAACCCGCCAAATTAACGGCCGAGGTGGTTCGGCAGGTCTACGGCGCCAACCAGGAACTGGACGAATCGGTGACCTCCACCTCGATCATCAATATGAAACCCGAATCGGTTCCCGAGGAAGTCCGAATGGTATCCTGACGATACGTCTTCAAGAACGGACTTCCTTTCACGCCTGACCTTCAGACGATCCCAGCCCATCCAGGCCATCATATTTGTCGATAAATTGCGCGACCTCCAGCTGGCGAAAATCAGGCAATGCGGCCTTCAACTGGTCATGGGACCAATTCCACCAGCGGATCCGCAACAGGGCCTCCTGTATGTCACGCGGAAAGCGCTTGCGAACGGGCGTTGCCGGAACGCCTGCGACCACCGTATACGGTGCAACGTCTTTGGTCACCACTGCGCCGGCACCGACCGAAGCACCAGTGCCGATGCTGACGCCGGCAAGAATGATGGCCCCGTGGCCGACCCAGACATCATGGCCGATCTCCACCGGCTTTGCACGTCGCCAGGAGAACACCTCCGGGTCATCCGTTCCCAACCCGAACAGCGCACTTCGATAGGTGAAGTGGTGCTGGGTGGCCCGGTGCATGGGGTGGTTGCCCGGATTGATGCGCACCATATCGGCGATGGAGCAGAACTTTCCGATGCGGCTGTAAATCACGTTGCCGTAGGCCATAATATAGGAATAATCGTCCAAGGACGATTCCTGGATCTGGGTGTGCGGCCCGACTTCGGTATAGCGACCCATTCGGCTGTCCACGATGTTTGCCGTCGCATCAACATAAGGTTGGGGGGATAATCTTTTTAGGGTGTCTCGATTGGTCATTTTCTTTCCTTGGTCCAGGTGCGTGTGGCCAAATGCTGCGGCTACGGTTCTACGGACAATTGCACTGCGTCACCCCGAAATCGGGTGACCACGTATTCCACCGGCCAACCGTCGGTCTGGTCGACATTGACGCTCTTTGCCTGCAGAACCGGGATATTGCGTCCCAGTTTTAACCGCCGGACATCCTCTTTGGCAGGCATAATGGCGCTGATCAGGCTCAGGATGCGCCGAAGACGCTTGCCGTATCGCCGATAAATAAAATCGTGCAGAGAGCCGCCGTCATAGTCAATCAAAATGGCGCTGTATTCAGGCAGCGGAAAAAAATGCGAGCTGGTGCAAAAGGCCGCGTTGTCGACTTCACGCATGGTTTCGATATGCAGAACGGGTGATTCCTCGGCGACCCGCAGGCGTCGGGCGACACCAGTTGTGGCCCGAATTTCGCCTCGCTGGAGGATGCGGCTGACTGTTCGGCGGCCCTGGGACTCCAGCGTTTCCGTGAAGCGGGTCGCCCCGCTGATGGCATAGTTGATCGGTGACTGCATCACAATGGTTCCCCTGCCGTGTATCCGATCGACAAATCCGGCATCAATCAGCTCATCCACGGCGCGCCGGAGCGTGTGGCGGTTGACCTGAAAGCGCTCGGCCAGGGCTTTTTCCGAAGGCAGTATATCGCCGGTCATGTATCTGTCGCGAATTTCGACTTCCAGTATTTTACTGAGCTGCCGGTAAATTGGAATGCTTCCGACACTGCGATCAATTTTTGTATCCATTGGGGTACCTTGTCTGCATGTGTAGACAACTTAGATTCTGCCAGTCAAATATTGTTATTTCATTAAGATCGGGTTAGTCTTTTGTTGTCATTCTAATTATATGATTATGGCAGTGATGTGTTAATTTATATATATTTGAAATTTATATTAAAATATATATTTTAATATAAATAATCATGCTTTCCAAATAAATTTCTCATTGAACGGAAACACAATTCTAACACGATGCCGCTATCGTATTTTACGTGACACGGTGTATCGTATATCAGTAAACATCTAGACAAGCAAGGGAGCAATGGGGAGATGGCGATGAACTGCAAGTCGCAGGAAGCGGCCGACATGAAAAGAAATTCGATTCGCAAATTGCTGGTCGACATGACCGACCATGAAATAGACAAGTTGGCTGCGGCCCTTCCCCTGGACGCTGTCACCGTTCTGCGTCCCCCTGTAACCGGCCTGGTGATGGCTAAAGTTCAGGACTGTTTCCAGACCGAATTTTACCTGGGAGAGGTTCTAACCACCCGAGCGGAGGTCAAATTCAAAGACTGCCGCGCTCAAGCGACGGTGATGGGATGCAATCCCAAGAAATCATTGATGGCTGCCATTTTGGATGTCATGGCCATGAGCGGGCGCACGGACATCTTGGACCGCGCTGCAGCCGTCTGCGAGCCGGCCGCCATGCGGATTGAGCAAAAGGTGCAGACCTTGTCCAAACTGACTGCGGCCACCCGGGTGCAATTTGAATCCATGGCAGAGGAGGCTTAGCCATGGCTATTTTTACGGCATGTCATGATTCCCAGTCCATCTATCGCATCATGCTGATGGCCATGAGCCATCCCGGAAAGCGTTACGCCGTAGCGTCTACGGGCAATGACAGCGGGGGACAATGGCTCGTCCTTCGCATGGCAACATGTTTGATGGACCACGAGATGACATTTGCCTTGTCGGACGGTTGGGATGACGCCTTGCACAAGGAACTGACCCAGCGCACGGGCGCCCATCCGACAAATTGGGAACAGGCCGACTTCGTTTTTATCGCCGGTGGAACCAGCGCTGGGCGGGCCGCAATGGCAAAGCGCGGCTCTTTGGCCTATCCGGACGAAGGCGCCACCCTATTGTATTGTGTGCCGGCCTTAACCGAGGCAGGTGCCGAAGAAAAGACGCATCAACGTACCAGGCTATCCGGACCAGGCATTGAGCACCCCGGACCACCCGGCATGGCCGGCCTGTCCATAGCCGAATACGATTTACTCCATGCAATCAATGCGAACTATCCCATCGGTGTCGATGCCTTTGTGGTGAAAGACAATCAATATATCATGGCGTTGCCCCGTTCAACGCGCATCGAGGTGAAATAATAGCATGGCATATGTAGCCGTCAAAGGTGGCCGGGAGGCGATTGCCAGTGCCGCAGACTATTTGCACTATTTTCAGACCCAGGGTGACAGCGACCCGCTGGCGGTGGATCAGATTCAAGACCAGTTGTATCTTGCCGTGGATCGGGTCATGGGCGAAGGCTCCTTGTATGCACCCGACCTGGCGGCGCTTTCACTGAAGCAATCCGCCGGCGACACCCTGGAGGCGGCCTTCATGGTGCGGGCATACCGCACCACGCAGCCCCGCATCGATTACTCTCTGCCCGCAGACACCGCGCGCATGCGGGTCATCCGGCGCATATCTGCTGCATTCAAGGATATTCCCGGCGGTCAGATACTCGGACCGACGTCGGACTATACCTTGCGCTTGCTTGATTTTGCCCTTTTGGGGGAATCTTCCGCCGACCGGATACGCGCCATGGCGCAAATCATGGATCGCCTGCCGGTCAACGATCCGGTGCCGGATACCCTGCCCAAGGTTATCGATATCCTGCGGCGTGAGAATCTGCTGGTGGCGCAGATCTCCCAGGCTGCGGAAAGTCAGCAGCCCGATGACATCACGCGGCAATCCATTACTTTGCCGGCATCCCGCAGCGCTGCACTGCAAGCGATGGCCATGGGCGAAACCGGTGGTCTGTTAGCTTTGGCGTACTCCAACATGCGCGGGTATGGCAATGTTCATCCCACCGTTGGAGAATTGCGCGTTGGCTATCTGCCCATCGAAATAGAAAATCGCTGGAGCGGTAAGACCGAAACCATCGGCCATGTCAAAGTCACCGAAGCAGAGGTGATCAGCAGCTTGGAAAGCGACGATCAGGGGCCAAAATTTACCCTAGGCTATGGATTGTGCTTCGGCCACAACGAGACCAAGGCGATCTCCATGGCGGTGTTGGACCGGGCCATGCAAACCTGTGAGCCTACCTCGGCGTCCGAGGATCAGGAGTTTGTGCTTCTGCATACGGACGGCGTCGAGTCCATGGGATTCTGCAACCATTTCAAGTTGCCCCACTATGTCACCTTTCAGTCTGCCCTCGACCGGCTGCGCAAATCACAGGAGAAACATGAACGCTGACCAATGGATCAAATCGACATCGGAAAACACTTTCGCGCCGTATAATTTTGCGTTCATCGATGAAGGCGCCAAGCGCGAGATCCGCCGGAAGATTCTCAAGGCCGTGGCCATCCCCGGCTACCAGGTGCCTTTCGGATCCCGGGATATGCCCATTGCCCGTGGATGGGGAACGGGCGGTC
>JASFFF010000121.1:0-9156 GCA_050124445.1 Desulfosarcina sp. | reverse complement strand
GGCGTTCTTCGCCGCTTGCTCGACACCGGCACATCCACCCAGGACAATCAGGTCGGCAAGCGATACCTGCTTCCCGCCGGACTGTGCGCTGTTGAACGCCCTTTGAATTCCCTCTAAAGTTTCCAGCACCTCGCCCATTTGGGCCGGCTGGTTGACTTCCCATTGCCTTTGCGGCGCGAGACGGATGCGCGCCCCGTTGGCCCCGCCGCGCATGTCAGAGCCGCGGAAGGTTGCGGCCGACGCCCAGGCGGTCGAGACCAGTTGTGACACAGACAGGCCCGAGGCAAGGATCTTGCCCTTGAGGTCCACGACATCCTGTGCGTCGATCAGCTCATGATCGACGGCGGGCACCGGGTCCTGCCAGATCAATTCCTCCGCCGGAACCTCCGGGCCGAGATAGCGCACGCGGGGGCCCATGTCGCGGTGGGTCAGTTTGAACCACGCCCGGGCGAAGGCATCTGCGAATTCCTCGGGGTTCTCCAGGTAGCGTCGCGCGATGGGCTCGTAAATCGGATCGAAGCGAAGAGAAAGATCAGCTGTGGTCATCATGGGCCGGTGCTTCTTTGACGGGTCGTGGGCATCCACGATCATATCCTCTTCATCCACGTTCTTGGCCAGCCACTGGTTTGCGCCGGCCGGGCTCTTGACCAGCTCCCACTCGTATTTGAACAGCATCTTCAGATAGCCCATGTCCCATTGGGTCGGGCTCGGCTTCCAGGCGCCCTCGATGCCGCTGCTGATCGTATCGCCGCCTTTGCCGCTGCCGAAGCTGCTCTTCCAGCCGAGGCCCTGTTCTTCGATGCCGGCGCCCTCGGGCTCGGGACCCACATACGCCGCGTCGCCCGCACCGTGACACTTGCCGAAGGTGTGTCCGCCGGCGGTGAGCGCGACGGTCTCTTCGTCGTTCATGGCCATGCGCGCGAAGGTCTCGCGGACGTCACGACCGGAGGCGACCGGATCCGGGTTGCCGTTCGGCCCTTCCGGGTTCACGTAGATGAGGCCCATCTGCACGGCGGCAAGCGGGTTTTCCAGATCCCGATCGCCGGTGTAGCGCTTGTCACCCAGCCACTCGGACTCGGTCCCCCAGTAAATATCTTCTTCCGGTTCCCAGATGTCCTGGCGACCACCGCCAAAACCGAAAGTCTTGAAACCCATCGACTCCAGTGCGCAGTTGCCGGCGAGTATCATCAGGTCGGCCCAGGATATTTTTTTGCCATATTTTTGCTTGATCGGCCAAAGCAGCCGGCGCGCCTTGTCCAGGTTCACGTTGTCGGGCCAGCTGTTGAGGGGCGCAAAGCGCTGGTTGCCGGTACCCCCTCCCCCGCGACCGTCTCCGGTGCGGTAGGTGCCTGCACTGTGCCAGGCCATCCGGATGAAGAGTCCCCCGTAGTGGCCGTAATCGGCTGGCCACCACTCCTGCGAGTCGGTCATCAGCGCATACAGGTCCTTCTTTATGGCTGCCAGATCTAGCTTCTTGAATTCCACAGCATAGTCGAACGCCGCTCCCATTGGATTACTCATGTGGGAGTGCTGATGAAGAACCTTGAGGTTCAACTGGTTGGGCCACCAGTCCCGGTTTGACGTGCCTCCCCCTGCAACGGGGTTGCTGGATCTGCCCGTTACCGGGCACTTGCTCTCTTCATTCATAAGGGTTCCTCCTTTGGTTGTCTAAACGACTGCACCGTACTGCGATGACTTTCGTGCTTCGGTGCCCAGTTATTTCCTATTTAATAGCGGACCTATCGGTTGATTTTGGCGTCAATTGCGACTGTGAACATTCGTTTGTAGAAAGCCGCATCATTTGTTGAGCACAGGGACTGTATTTGACTTCCTCTGCCATGCAATCGCTGCAAACTCCGAAAAAGTCCAACCGATGATTCAGAATTTTAAAATTGGTCTCTGACGCGACCTCCTTTTTCATTGCATCCAGATGATCCAGTTCCGGGTCGACAATTTTTTTACACTGATACTAATTTGGTTGGTGAATGAAGAAACACGATTCGAGCGGTTGGAGGCGTAAAACCATAATTTTACACTTCAATTGATTCGATTGATTCCGCCCCCCTGCCGGGTCGACCGGGCTGTCCATCCATTTAGTGTGGCCCGCTCTTTCTCAAGCCGTCGGGCAACCTGTCCGGGTGGATGCGTTCTCCGGGAGAGCAGGTGGTAGGCCACCGGCACGACAAAAAGGGTAAACAGGGTTGCCGACAGCACACCGGCCAAAACGACGACGCCGATCACCATGCGAGTCTCCGCTCCGGCACCCGTGGATAGAATCAGGGGAATCGCGCCGCTGGCCGTGGTGATGCCGGTCATCACGATTGGTCGCAGGCGAACTTCGGATGCTTTGAGGATGGCGTAGTTAAACGATTTGCGCCGCTCCCGGAGCTGGTTGGCGAATTCAACGATGAGAATACCGTTTTTCGCCGCCAGGCCGACCAGCATCACCAAGCCAATCTGACTGTATAGATTTAACGTGCTTCCGGATAGGTAGAGTCCCAGCAACCCGCCCGCAATCGCCAGTGGCACCGTCAGCATGATCACGAGCGGGTTGAGATAGCTTTCAAACTGGGCAGCCAAAACGAGGAACACCACCAGAATTCCCATCAGGAAAACGAACATTATGGACTGGGTTGAGTACTTATAATCCTGGGATTGCCCCTTGTAATCGATGATCGCGTTATCTGGCAGGTGGGCCTTTACCAGTCCTTCCATGTAGACCAACGCATCACCCAAGGCCAAGCCGTCGGTGAGGTTGGCCTCAATGGTAATGGCCCTGACGCGATTGTAGCGGTTAAGGGCGGTCGAATCGGCGAATTCCTCCAGCGTGACAAGGTTGGACAACGGAATCAGGTCGCCACCTCGCGATGAACGCACATAGATGTTCTGTAAATCGGTCGGTGTGCGCTGACGCTCACGTTCACCTTCCAGAATCACGTCATACTCTTCACCGGCGTCAATATATGTGGTCACGCGCCGGGAGCCAAGCATCGTCTCCAAGGTGCGGCCGACATTGCCGATGGTCACTCCCAATTCGGCCGCGCGATCATAGTTGATGTTCACCTGCAGTTGGGGCTTGGTTTCCTTGTAGTCCCAGTCGACCCCGATCAAGCCCGGATTGTTGGCTTCAATCTGCTCTAACAGCATATCGCGCCACTGGGCCAGTTCCGCATAGGTACCGCCGCCGATGACGAACTGGAGTGGTTTTTGGATGGATGCACCGAAGCCTTGGCGCATAACGGGGAAGGCGCGCACACCCGGAAGCCCGGCCAGTTTAGCACGTACCTCGCCCATGATGGCCCAGGCGGATCGTCGCTGGTCCCAGTCATTGAGCACAAAAATCACGATGCCGGTGTTGAAGTTCTCATAATTCGAAAACGTACGCGGTGTGCGGACCAGCAGTCGGGTGGCCTCTTTGTTTTCGACAAAGGGCATCAGCCGCCGCTCGATTTCATTCATATATTCCTCCATGTAGGCATAGGAGGCACCCTCCGGTCCGTTGACGATTACAAAAAAGGCGCCGCGGTCTTCTTTGGGCGCATATTCCGTAGGAATGTGACCGACGAGCCACACCGTCGCCACGATCAGCACTGCGACAAGGCCTACCAGCAGCAGGGGGCGCTTCAAGGTGCGGCTGAGCAAATGGCGATAGCGGCTTCGCATATAGTCAAATAAGCGGTCTATGCGGGTGCGCCGAACGCGGTGACCGGTTTTGTGTGTCAGGATTTTGGATGCCAACATGGGCGAGAGGCTCAGAGCAACGATGCTGGAAAAGCATACCGCGGCGGCCATGGTGATGGCAAACTCGGAGAATAGACGACCCACATCCCCTTGCAGAAAAGCAATTGGAACGAATACTGCGACCAACACCAGGGAGGTGGCGATCACCGCAAAACCGACTTGCCGGGCGCCTTTATAGGACGCCACAAGGGGGGATTCGCCTTTTTCCGCCATGCGACGGTAGATATTTTCCAGCACGACGATGGCATCGTCCACCACCAATCCGATCGCCAGGACCAGGGCCAGCAGCGTTAGCAAATTGACCGAGAAATCCATAATATTCAAGACGATGAAACTGGCGATGATGGAAACCGGAACGGTCACGGCCGGTACAATCGTGGCCCGAACGCTACCCAAAAAGAAATAGATCACCAGGATGACCAATCCGACGGCAATCAGCAGGGTCTTGTAGACTTGCTTGATGGCTCCTTCAATAAAAACCGATGTGTCGTAGCTCTGCTTGATTGCCATCCCCTTGGGCAAGGTGGGGTTGAGGCGACGCATTTCCACCTTGGCAGCGCGGGCCACATCAATCGTATTGGCGGTCGACTGTTTGATGATGCCCATGCCCACCATGGCCACGCCGTTGCCGCGAAAAAACGTGCGATCCTCTTCGGTACCACGTTCGACACGGGCGATGTCACCAAGGCGAACCAGGTAGCCGTCGGTGCCGCGGGTCAGAACCAGTCGACTAAAATCCTGTGCCGTGCGAAAGGCACGCTTGACCCGCACGGTAAAGCTGCGCGCTTGAGACTCGATGCTTCCGGCCGGCAGCTCCAGATTTTCCGCTCGCAGGGCGGATTCGACGTCGCTGACCACAAGTCCCCGCGCCGCCATGGCACTGCGGTCGATCCAGATCCGCATGGCATAATTTTGACCGCCGCCGATTCTCACGCGCGCGACACCGTCTAAAACTGAAAACCGATCGACCAGATACCGATCGGCATAATCTGTCAAAGCCGGAACGGTCAATCGATCACTGACCAGATTCAACCACATGATCACATCGTTGTTGGAATCAACTTTCTGGATTTCCGGCGGATCGGCTTCGTCCGGCAAGTCGCCCAAGATTGCCGAGACCCGATCCCTGACATCGTTGGCAGCCCCGTCAACATCCCGGCCGGTATCGAATTCCACCGTTACCGTAGAAAGCCCGTCCTCACTGGTCGATTCGATATATTTGATGCCTTCGACGCCGGCAATGCGCTCTTCAATGAGTTCGGTAATGCGTGTCTCCACAACATTGGCAGACGCACCAGGATAGAGGGTTTCAATGGTCACCACGGGGGGGTCGATGTCCGGGTATTCACGCAGGGGCAAACGACCGAAGGAGACCAAACCGAAGACAATCAACAGCAGCGAGATGACGGCGGCAAATACGGGCCGCTTGACGGAAACGTCAGAAAGGATCATTGGTTTTTACCTGTCCGATCCCGGTTCAACAGGTGGGCCAACGGCTCGTCGCCACCGTCCACGGCGGTGATGGTCACGGGTTGTCCCGGTCGAGCGCGCAAGGTCCCATCAACGACCACCAATTCTCCGGCTTCAAGACCAGCAACAATTTCGACTTCACCCGGTCGGCGACTGCCGGTGACCACCTGCCGACGCCTGGCGACGGTTGGTTCGGCGGATCGATCCACCACCAGCACGTGGTTGTCTCGTCCGGAGGGAATCAGCGCTTCCTCGGGAATCACCAGCACATCCCGCGGATTTTTCAGCAAGGCAACCTGCATTAGCAAACCCGGTTTGAGTAGACGCTCCGGGTTGGATAGAACCGCTCTGACGACGATGGACCGGGTGACCGGATCGATGCGGCTGTTAATGCTGGCAACGATGCCCTCAAATTGACGTCCGGCAAAGGCGGGGGATGTGGCAACAATGGGCAAGCCGGTTTTAAGAGTCGCCAGGACGATCGACGGAACCGTGAAATCGAGCTTCATGACACTGTCGTCGTCTAGGGTCGTGATAACGTCACCCGGTTCGATGAGTGCGCCCACACTAACATTGCGCAGACCGACAACCCCGCCAAACGGTGCAATGATCAGACGATCCCGCAGCCTTGATTCAATGGCCCGAAGCCGTGCCTTGGCGGTGTCGTACTCCCTTCGCCGCTGATCGAGCAGCGATGTGGATGCGGCCCCGCGCTCGACCAGAGGGCGCAGCCGATCGTACTGTTTTTTAGCTTCGGTTAGCGTCGAACGTTCTTCTTCGATGAGAGCATGTTCCTCTTCATTGGTCATCTCGATCAGGATGCTGCCGGCGTTGACCCGCTGGCCATCTTCAAAGTGAACGGCGGTCACGATTTCGGCAACCGTTGCGGTCAAGACTACGGTTTCGTTGGCACGCAGGGTTCCAAGGGCTTCCACACGGTCGACGAACCGATCGGTCACAACCGCCTTGACAATCACCGGCACAGCCTGCTGAGCATAAGTCTGTACAACCCCGACAACCAGCATTGCCCCCGTCAAGCCCATCAACAGTTGAACTACTAAGTATCGTTTAACATTCATCAAATCGGATCTCCATTTAGGGTGACTTTCACCCGTCCACCCAGCGCACGGTGGAGCTGAGTGCGAAACCCCAGCAGCGCTCGCTCCTGCCGCACGATGATGCGCTCGATCCGCTGCATCTCTTTGAGCGCATCCAGGACCGGCAAAAAATCTGTCAGGCCATTGGTATATCGATCCCTGGTCTCTTCGACGGTGCGTTCCAGAAAAAGACGGCGGCGCTCCAGTCGTTCCAGAAACTCGCGCTGTTTGCGCTCCTGGTAAAGCGCGTTTTCAACATCTTCAATCGCCTGCAAATAAGCCTGGGAAAATATGGTCAGACGTTCAACATAGACAGCACGACTGCGCTCGACTTCGGCCTTGCGAGCGCCCCAGTCCAAAAGGGGTTGCACAATCGTTCCCAATAAAATGCCTGCCGGTCCCGTGAAATCCGAGCCGTCACCATAAAAAAAGGAGCCGTCAAGCGTGATGCGCGGCAAGCGGTCGGCTATGGCCTGTCCGATTTCAGCATCGGCTGCGATGAGTTCGTTTTTCAAGGCCCTCAGATCCGGACGGTTGAGCAGGAGATCTGAGGGGACACCCATAAATGGCAGATCTTTTATGTCAACGAACCGATCATTGTCGTCAACGCGATTCACAGCATCTGGTGCCTTGCCGATCAAAACATCCATGCGGTTTTCCGAAACCCGAAGCAATGCTTCAGTGGGGGGCACCAGGCTTTCTGTTTCGGCCAATACGCTGGTTTGCTGCAGCACATCCACCGAGGCGGTCAGACCCGCTTCAAAACGAAGCTCGGTTAGTTCAAGCAAGTCCCGGTCAACCTCGATCTGCTTTTCGAGCAAAGCCAACTGATTGCGTTGTTCGATTGCATCGAAGTAGGCATCGGTAACCTCGGCAGACAAACTAAGACGGATGGCTTCCAGATCTTCAAAACGCGCCACCCGCTCACTTTCACGGGCCAGTGCGGCAGACCCCAATCGATTGAACACGTCGACCTCCCAGGCCAGTGCACCGCCAACCCAGTCCAAACGGTTGCGCGTATCACCATCAGCCCAATCCCTCAGCAAGTTGGCCTCGAGGTCGACCTGTGGCAGGCGGGCCGCCCTGGCCTGGCGGGCAAATGCATTGGCCTGATCGAGCCTAGCCATACTCCGCATGATGTCAAAATTACCATCCATCGCTTTCTCGATAAGTGCATCGAGCTTGGCATCCTTAAAAGAGGTCCACCAGGCTTGGTCCAGCGGCGAATCTGCCGAAGAAGGTATGCTGTAGGTTGCTCTTCCTTTTATGATCGGCTCGGGAGACTGTTCGATGGTATGGGACCGACAGCCAACAAGCGTAAGACAGGCGAGAAAAAACAGCGCTAGAATATTTCGCACCCTTTTGGCTTGAACCGTTGTCCCCATATCGTTTCTTTCATTGATGCTTTAAACGTTTGGATTGCCGACATCATCAAGTGAACAAATGAATTTACGCATTTTAGAAACATTGTTGTTAAAGTAAGCAACAACACGTGGCATTGACAATGTGAGCGCGTTGATCGTATGGCAATAGGTCAAACCTATCAATTTTTTGGAATCAGCCTGACGGTTGGGGGAGATTTTTACACTATTATGCGGAAATGGTCAGCCGCTGTATTGTTGTCCCCACGCTGAAACATTTTTTCTGCAATGCTGCGGCTGAAAACGGCAAGCATAGACTGGGCGCTTCTAAGCCATGGTCAATGAAAACGCTTCTAAACATAAAAGCGTTTTAGTCTGACCGGTGAGATCCCCGCATGATAGAGCAGCACCAAGGCAGTGTTCAGCAACTGCTGGCGCACAATCCCATTGCTCAGAAAACGGCGCGCTGAAGTGACGACAGGGGTGTTGAGTTTGACGAAGCGGCCGATTTTTCGCAGGCGTTGTTGAATTTCCACATCCTCCATTAGGGGCATCTCTTCATATCCACCAAGGTGCTCAAAAGTCCGCCGGTCGATAAAGAAACCCTGGTCGCCATAGGTGAAAAGAATATGGTTGATCTGGCTCAACTTGGCGAACAATTTAAGGAACGGGTCTGGATGATCGAAACTCAGCGAAAAAGAGCCGGCCAAGACGTTGTCTCGCCCCATAATTGCATTGATCATACGCAGGCCACCCGGGGGCAGCAATGTGTCTGCATGCAAAAACAGTAGGGTATTTCCCCTGGCTGCCCTGGCACCTTGATTCATCTGCCGCCCGCGGCCTTTTTTGGATGTTAGAATCAGTGTTACTTCCGGAAACTCTCGAACCACGGCTTCGGTATTATCTTGGCTGCCCCCGTCAACCACGATAATTTCATGCGAACCGGCTTGCTGCGCAAACTGCTTTAGACATCGTGGGATGCTCTTCTCTTCGTCTAATGTAGGGATGATAACTGAAATCATTCTTTGCTCGCCTAATGCCATTGCTTTGACAGACTGTTTAAGACTTTGCGTCGAAGCGCGGTTAGCACGGCAGGCAGATCGGTTTTGAGGGCACTGCGCACCAGCCACTGGGGTACCAAAAAACCGGGGTCCACATAGACACTGTAGCAGACGCGGGTTTTGGCGCTATCCGGCATGGGGGTCAACTGCCAACGGCCTTGCATGTCACGCAGGTCGCCTTCGATACGGACAAAATCGATTTGTCGGTTGGGCTGGTAGCGCGCCCGAAAGACATAGGAAATCTGTGGAAAGAACCAAATCCATTTGACATCGTGGCGGATGATTTCCCAATTCTGGCCCGAATCCAGCACCTCGCAGTGTTCGACGCCGGGTACAAAGGTCGGAATTTGGCTGCAGTCGAGCATAATCGACCATATGCGCGACGCCGGCGCATCGATCAAGATGGTCGCTTCGACAGTTCCCTTG